>JALYMN010000311.1 GCA_030773675.1 Actinomycetota bacterium | reverse complement strand
CGTACGCGCTGAGCGGCACGTCGGCGTCGACCAGCCGCTCCAGCTCGCGCTCGACCAGCCCGGTGTCGAGCCGTCCGGCCCGGACGTCGTCCTGCGCAAGCAGCGCCCGCAGGAAGCCGGTGTTGGTGCCGACGCCGAGCACGACGGTGTCGGCGAGCGCCCGGTCGAGCCGGGCGAGCGCCGCCGCCCGGTCCGGCCCCCACGCGACGACCTTGGCCAGCATCGGGTCGTACGTCGTCCCGACCGGCGCGCCCTCGCGCAGCGCGCTGTCGACCCGCACCCCGTCGCCGGACGGCTCGCGCAGCAGCAGCGTCGTCCCGCCGGTGGGCAGGAAGCCGCGCGCCGGGTCCTCGGCGTACACGCGCGCCTCGACGGCGTGACCCGTGAGCCGCACGTCGTCCTGGCCGAAGGCGAGCGGCTCGCCGGCGGCGACCCGGAGCTGCTGCTCGACGAGGTCGAGGCCGGTCACCAGCTCGGTCACCGGGTGCTCGACCTGCAGGCGCGTGTTCATCTCCATGAAGTACGGCGCGTCGGGCGCGTCGGCGCTGACGATGAACTCCACCGTGCCCGCGCCGGTGTAGCCGACGGCGCGGGCCGCCTCGACGGCGATGGCGCCGTACCGGGCCCGGTCGGACGGCGTGAGCAGCGGCGACGGAGCCTCCTCGACCACCTTCTGGTGGCGCCGCTGCAGGCTGCACTCGCGCTCGCCGAGGTGGACGACCGTGCCGTGCGTGTCGGCGAGCACCTGCACCTCGACGTGCCGCGGGCGCAGGACGAACCGCTCGAGGAACAGGGTGTCGTCGCCGAAGGACGCCGCGGCCTCGCGCCGGGCCGACACCAGCGCCGCGGGCAGGTCGGCGGCATCGGACACCAGCCGCATGCCCTTGCCGCCGCCGCCGGCGGACGGCTTGACCAGCACCGGGTAGCCCACCTCGGCCGCGGCGGCGACGAGGTCGGCGTCGGTGAGCCCGGGCTCCGACCGCCCGGGCACGACCGGGACGCCGGCGGCGCTCACCGTCTGCTTGGCGCGGATCTTGTCGCCCATCACCTCGACGGCGTGCGCGGGCGGCCCGACGAACACCAGGCCGGCGTCGGCGCAGGCGCGCGCGAAGGTGGTGTTCTCCGCCAGGAACCCGTAGCCGGGGTGCACGGCCTGCGCGCCGGTGCGGGCGGCGGCGTCGAGCAGCCGCTCGACCGCGAGGTAGCTCTCGCGGGCGGGGGCCGGGCCGAGCCGGACGGCGACATCGGCCTCGCGCACGTGCCGGGACTGCGCGTCGGCATCGCTGAACACGGCGACGCTGCGCACGCCGAGCCGGCGCAGCGTGCGGGCCACCCGGACGGCGATCTCGCCGCGATTGGCGATGAGGACGGTGTCGAACATGCGCCCCTACATCCGGAAGACGCCGTAGGACACCGGCGCGAGGGGGGCGTTGGCGCAGGCGGCGAGCGCGAGCCCGACGGCGGTGCGGGTGTCGAGCGGGTCGAGGACGCCGTCGTCCCACAGCCGGGCGGTGGAGAAGTACGGGTTGCCCTGGTCCTCGTACTGCTGGCGGATCGGCGCCTTGAACGCCTCCTCGTCCTCGGCGGACCACTGGTCGCCGAGCTGCTCGCGGCGCACCGTGGCGAGCACGGACGCCGCCTGCTCGCCGCCCATCACCGAGATCCGCGCGCCCGGCCACATCCACAGGAAGCGCGGCGAGTACGCCCGGCCGCACATCGAGTAGTTGCCGGCGCCGAACGATCCGCCGATCACCACGGTCAGCTTCGGCACCCGCGCGCAGGCCACCGCGGTGACCATCTTCGCGCCGTGCTTGGCGATGCCCGACGCCTCGTACTGCCGGCCGACCATGAAGCCGGTGATGTTCTGCAGGAACAGCAGCGGAACGCTCCGCTTGTCGCACAGCTCGATAAAGTGGGCGCCCTTCAGAGCCGACTCGCCGAACAGCACGCCGTTGTTGGCGACGATCCCGACCGGATGACCGTGCACGCGGGCGAAGCCGGTGACGAGCGTGGCGCCGTACTCGGCCTTGAACTCGGCGAACCGGCTGCCGTCGACGAGCCGCCCGATCACCTCGCGGACGTCGTAGGGGACCCGCGGGTCGGCGGGCACGACGCCGTACAGCTCCTCCGGGTCGAGCGCGGGCTCCTCGGACGCGGCGACGTCCCACGGCGAGGGCGTGCGCGGGCCGAGGGTCGCGACGATCCGGCGGACGATGCGCAGCGCGTGCGCGTCGTCGTCGGCGAGGTGGTCCGTCACCCCGGAGGTGCGGCTGTGCAGCAGGCCGCCGCCGAGGTCCTCGGCGCTGACGACCTCGCCGGTCGCGGCCTTCACCAGCGGCGGCCCGCCGAGGAAGATCGTCCCCTGGTCGCGGACGATCACCGCCTCGTCGGCCATGGCCGGCACGTACGCCCCGCCGGCGGTGCAGCTCCCGAGCACCGCGGCGACCTGCGCGATGCCCTGCGCGCTCATCGTCGCCTGGTTGTAGAAGATGCGGCCGAAGTGGTCGCGGTCGGGGAAGACCTCGTCCTGCTTGGGCAGGAACGCGCCGCCGCTGTCGACGAGGTACACGCAGGGCAGCCGGTTGTGCAGCGCCACCTCCTGCGCGCGCAGGTGCTTCTTCACCGTGATCGGGTAGTAGGTGCCACCCTTGACCGTGGCGTCGTTGGCGACGACGACGCACTCGCGCCGCGACACCCGGCCCACGCCGGTGATGAGCCCGGCGCCGGGGGCCTCGTCGTCGTACATGCCGGTCGCCGCGAGCGGCGACAGCTCGAGGAAGGGGCTGCCCGGGTCGAGCAGGGTGTCGACGCGCTCGCGCGGCAGGAGCTTGCCGCGGGAGACGTGCCGCTCGCGCGAGGACGCCGAGCCGCCGAGGGC
>JALYMN010000310.1 GCA_030773675.1 Actinomycetota bacterium | reverse complement strand
GGCCGCCTCCGCCCGCTCCACCAGCGCGGCCAGCTCCTGCTCGTCGGCGCGGGTCCACGCGCCGGTGGCCACGGCCGTGAGGTAGGCGGGGTCGAGGCAGCGGCCGCGGAACGCCGGCGGCCGGGGAGCGCGGCGCCCCTGCTCCGCCAGCGCCAGCAGCGTCTCGTCGTCCGCCCGCGCCAGGTCGGTCAGCAGCTGCCGCGTCTGCGCGGGCACGTCCCCCACCCTGCCTCTCCCTCCTCCTCCGCCGCTGCGGCCACACCGCCGCGGCCCGCTGAGCGGGCCGGAGACCCCACATGCTGCGCCCCGCGCGCCGCGGGGAGGGGGACGTCCAGGAACCTGTGGATGAACGGCGCTCCAACGCTCGGCGGACGCGTCCTGTCGCTGCGCGGAGAGGGGGGTCACCCGGTCGAGGAATGCAGATGGTCGTACGACGGCTGTAACCTTGACCGGACCGAGAGCGATGTACCGGGCGTCCGAGGCGTTCGAGCCTCGCGTGGTCACCCCCTTTCCGAGGAGCACACTGCATGCACACTGTCGTCACTGGGGCAGGGGGCTTCATCGGCGGCCACCTGGTCGCCGATCTCCTGCGCAGCGGCCGCTCGGTTCGCGCGGTCGACGTGAAGCCGCAGGAGGAGTGGTACCAGGTCCACGACGCCGCCGACAACATGGTGGCCGACCTGCAGTACCTGGAGAACGCACGTCGTGCCGTCGACGGGGTCTCCGAGGTCTACAACCTGGCCGCCGACATGGGTGGCATGGGCTTCATCGAGAACAACAAGGCCGCCTGCATGCTGTCGGTGCTCACGAGCACCCACGTCCTGGTCGCGGCCCGCGACGCCGGCGTCGACCGCTTCTTCTACTCGTCGTCCGCCTGCGTCTACGCGGCCGGTCACCAGACCGACCCGAACGTCACCGCGCTCAAGGAGTCCGACGCCTACCCGGCCATGCCCGAGGACGGCTACGGCTGGGAGAAGCTGTTCAGCGAGCGCATGTGCCGTCACTTCCGCGAAGACTTCGGCATGACCACGCGGGTGGCGCGCTACCACAACGTCTACGGCCCGAACGGCACCTACGCCGGCGGCCGGGAGAAGGCGCCGGCGGCCGTCTGCCGCAAGGTGGCCCAGGCCAAGCTGACCGGCGACCACTCCATCGAGATCTGGGGTGACGGCGAGCAGACCCGCAGCTTCATGTACATCGACGACTGCGTGAAGGGCAGCCGGATGATCATGGACGGCGCCTCGCCCGAGCCGGTCAACCTCGGCAGCAGCGAGCTGGTGTCGATCAACCAGCTCGTCTCCATCGTCGAGGACATCGCGGGCGTCACGCTCGAGCGCAGGCACGACCTGACCGCTCCGCAGGGCGTGCGCGGCCGCAACAGCGACAACACGCTCATGCTCGAGACCTACGGCTGGGAGCCGTCGATCTCCCTGCGCGACGGGCTCGAGCGCACGTACGCGTGGATCTACGACGAGCTCACCTCTCCGGAGCGCTCGCCGCTGCAGCTCGCCGGGCGGTAGGTCTCCCCGGCACGCGCAGCGCCCCCGGTCACGCCCGCGTCACAGCCCCTGTGACGCGGGCGGCGCCGTCCCACCCACGACCCGACGAGGACAGTTCCGCCATGCGCATCCTGGTGCACGACTACAGCGGACACCCCTTCCAGGCCGAGCTCAGCCGGGAGCTGGCCGAGCGCGGGCACGAGGTGACGCACAGCTACAACGCCTCGTACGTCTCGGGCAAGGGCGGGCTGTCCGCGGAGCACGAGGTGCCCGGACTGCACATCCGCGCGCTGCGCATGTCGGGCGAGTTCGCCAAGTACCGCCCGTGGACCCGCCTGCGTCAGGAGGCGGCGTACGCGCGCACCCTGCTGCAGCACGTCCGGGCCGAGCGGCCCGACCTCGTGGTCGTCTGCAACGTCCCGCTGCTGTGCCACTTCCTGTTCGCCCTGCTGCAGCGGCGGGTGCCGATGGTGTTCTGGCAGCAGGACGTCTACAGCCAGGCCATCGGCCGCGAGGCCGTCCGGCGCCTCGGCCCGCTCGGCCGGGTGCTCGCGGCGGTCGCCGACCGCATGGAGCGCACCGTCGTCGAGCGTTCGGCGGCCTGTGTGGTCATCGCCCCGACGTTCCTGCCGGTGCACGAGCGCTGGGGCACCTCTAGCGACGTGACGGTCATCCCCAACTGGGCGCCGGTCGACGACCTGCGCCCGCGCGAGAAGGACAACGCGTGGAGTCGCGCCCGGGGCCTGGCCGACCGCCCGGTCCTGCTCTACAGCGGCACGCTCGGGCTTAAGCACAACCCCGCGCTGCTCGTCGCGCTGACGGAGCTGGTCCGCCGCGACGTCCCCGAGGCGGTCCTGGTCGTCGTCAGCGAGGGCGACGGTGCCGAGCTGGTCCGCGGCTCGGCCGGCGCCGGCGACGCGGTCGTGCTGCCGTTCCAGCCGTTCGACGACCTGCCCGACGTGCTCGGCACGGCCGACGTCCTGGTGACCCTGCTCGAGCCGCACGCCAGCACCTACTCCGTGCCGTCCAAGACGCTCAGCTACCTGTGCGCCGGGCGGCCGGTCCTGGCGCTCATGCCGTCGAACAACCCCGCGGCCGAGCTCGTGCGCGCGACCGGCGGAGTGGTGGCCGCCCCCGAGCAGGCCGCGCTCCCGGGCACCGCGGCCGAGGTCGTGACGCTGCTGCGCGACCCGCAGCGCCGGGCGGCCATCGGCACGGCCAGCCGCCGGCTGGCCGAGGAGCAGTTCGGGATCGTCGGCATCGCCGACCAGTTCGAGAAGGTGTTCGCGGCCGCGACGACGCGGGCTCCCGCGCTCGACGAGGGCCGGCCGTGACGACCTCCGCCCGGCCACGGCGGCGGGGCTTCGCCCGTGAGCTGTGGCTCGTGGTGCTCGTCGCGCTGGCCGTGGCCGCCACGGCGTACGCCGTCAGTCGTCCGCAGCCGCGGGTGCAGGCGAGCGGCACCTCGGCGGTGTCGGTGCCCACGGAGGCGCCCCGCCCGGTGACCTCGCTGTGGTTCGGCGACAGCATCGTCGAGGGGTGCTGCCGCAGCGCGGCGAGCAGCCCGCGCATGGCCGAGGTCGCCGCCCGTCGCCTGGGCTGGGCCCAGCCGGTCGTCGTCGGCGCGGGCGGCACCGGCTACCTGACCTCCCGCACGCGCGACGGCATCCGCGTCGGCCCCTACCCGGAGCGGATCAAGGCCGCCGTCGACGGCGCCTACTACGACGTCGTCGTCGTGGCCGGCGGCAACAACGACGCCACCCGGGCGTTCGACCCGGGCAAGTTCGAGGCCGCGGTGCGCACCGTGCTCCAGCAGGTGCGCAGCAGCCTGCCGGAGGCGCACATCGTCCTGCTCGGCCCCTACAGCCCCACGGGCCAGGGGTACGTCGAGCAGCGCCGCATCGAGCGCGCCGAGGCGCAGCGCGTCGGCGCGGCGTTCATCGACCAGGTGGCGCAGGGCTGGATGCGCGGCCGCCCCAACCTGCTGCACACCGACGAGTTCCACCCCAACGACGCGGGGCAGACGCACCTGGGTGTCCAGGTCGCGGCGGCTCTGCGCGAGGTCCTGCCGCCGGACGTCGCCGCACCAGCGTCCGCGACCCGCGCCTGAACCTGCCCGGCGTCCTGATCACCGGTTAGCCTGGAGATCGAGACCCGGCCTCACGACCGTCGGGCGCGCGGCGCCCTCCCCGTCCTCACCGGCATGGAACGGAAGCGAAGCCCATGGAGCTGATCGACTACCTGCGGATGCTCGGACGCAGGTGGAGGTGGGTCGTCAGCTTCACCCTCCTCGGCCTGACCCTCGGCGCGCTGTGGGCCGCCCTGACGCCCCGCGTCTACGAGGCCTCCGCCCTGCTGTTCGTCGCCAACAGCGGCAACGCCGACAGCACGGGTCGTAGCCGCAACGACCTCGACGCCTCGCGGTTCACCCTGGAGCGGATGGAGTCCTACGCCGCGCTCGTCGACAGTCCACAGGTGACCCGCGCCGTGAACGACGAGCTCCGGCTCGGCTCCCGGCCCGAGGACATCGCCGGCGTGCTGTCGGCCAGCGTCGTCGGTGACACCGTCGTGCTCAGCGTGACCGCCCAGGGCGACGAACCGGCCGTCACCGCGAGCATCGCCAACGTCGCGGCCGCCCGGCTCGGCGCCGTCATCCAGCTGGTCGAGGCCCCCGGCACCGGCGCGGCCTCGCCGGTCAAGGTCACCGTCACCCAGCCGGCCACCGCGCCGGGCAGCCCGATCTCGCCGAACACCGGCCTCGCGCTCGCGCTCGGGCTGGTCGCCGGCGC
>JALYMN010000309.1 GCA_030773675.1 Actinomycetota bacterium | reverse complement strand
AGACGGGCACCGGCCGGCGCGGACACCTCCGGGCGCTGCCGACGCTCGGCTGACCACCGTGGCAACGCGCTGGGCCGAACGGCTGACGCCCGGCCGACGGCTCACGCGCGGCCGGGGGCGGCCGATGGGGCGGGGACCTCCTCACCGCCGTCCCGGCCCTGCCCCCCTCGGGAGCCTCTCGTGTCGCTGCTCACCACCCCCGCCAGCGTCCGCGCGACCTGCGCCGCCTGCGCCGGCACCCGCGTCACGGAGATCTCCATGACGCTCACGGACGGCTCGCGCGTCGACTTCGTGTCCTGCCACTCCTGCGAGCACCGCACCTGGAGCCAGGCCGGCGAGGCGCTCGACCGCCCGACCGTGCTGGCCAAGGCGCAGAAGCACAAGCTGACCAAGGGCTGACCTCCGCGGGTCCTACGCTCCACCGCGTGACCCGCGACCTCTCCTCCATCGTCAAGGCCTACGACGTCCGGGGCACCGTGCCCGACCAGCTCGACCCGGAGGTGGCGCGGGCGCTCGGCGCCGCGTTCGCCCGCTTCGCGCGAGCTCCGCGCCTCGTGGTGGCCCGGGACATGCGCGAGTCGGGGACCGCGCTCGTCGAGGCGTTCTCGGACGGCGCGACGGCGCAGGGCGTCGACGTCGTCGACGCCGGCCTCGGGTCCACCGACCTGCTCTACTACGCGGCCGGCACGCTCGACGTCCCCGGCGCCATGTTCACCGCGAGCCACAACCCGGCCGAGTACAACGGCATCAAGCTGTGCCTCGCCGGTGCCCGTCCGGTGGGGCAGGACAGCGGGCTGCGGGAGATCCGGGCCGAGGCCGAGCGGTTCCTCGACACCGGCGTCCCGTCGGCCGGCCGGCGGGGGCAGGTGACCTCGCAGGACCTGCTCGCCGAGTACGCGGCGTACATGAAGGCGCTGGTGCCCGGCATCGACGCCGTTCGCCGGCTCACGGTCGTCGTGGACGCGGGCAACGGGATGGGCGGGCACACCGTGCCGACGGTGTTCGCCGGGCTGCCGCTCGACGTCGTGCAGATGTACTTCGAGCTCGACGGCAGCTTCCCCAACCACGAGGCCAACCCCATCGAGCCGGCCAACGTCGCCGACCTGCAGGCCCGGGTGCTGCAGGAGCGCGCGGACCTCGGGCTCGCCTTCGACGGCGACGCCGACCGCTGCTTCGTCGTGGACGAGCAGGGGCGCGGGGTGTCGCCGTCCGCGCTGTCCGCGCTGATCGCTGAGCGGGCGCTCGCGGCGGAGCCGGGGGCGACGGTGCTGCACAACCTCATCACCAGCCGGGTCGTGCCGGAGGTCGTCCGGGCCGCCGGCGGGACGCCGGTGCGCACGCGCGTCGGCCACTCGTACATCAAGGCGGACATGGCCCGCACCGGCGCGGTGTTCGCGGGCGAGCACTCCGGCCACTTCTACTTCCGCGAGTTCTGGAACGCCGACTCCGGCCTGCTCGCGGCTCTGCACCTGTTCGCCGCCCTGGGAGCGCAGCCCGGGCCGGTGTCGGCGCTGCTGGCGCCGTACGACCGCTACGCCGCGAGCGGCGAGATCAACTCCTCGGTGCCCGATCCGGCCGCGCGTCTCGCGGAGCTCCGGCGGCGCTACGCCGACCGTCCGCAGGACGAGCTCGACGGGCTGACGGTGGAGCTCGGCGGCGGGACGTGGTTCAACGTGCGGGCGAGCAACACCGAGCCGCTGCTGCGCCTCAACGTCGAGGCCCCCGATCCGGCCACCATGGCGGCGGTGCGCGACGAAGTGCTCGCCCTGCTGCGCTGACGCAGTCGGCGCCGCAGGGCCTCATCGGCCCGCCACGCCTGAGGACCGGGCTGCCCGCGACCGGCCCCGCCGCTGGTTAGGGTGACGCATGGACCTCGACGCCGGCCTGCTCGAGATCCTGGCCTGCCCGTCCTGTCGCGCCGAGCTCCGGGTGGACCAGGCCGCGCAGGAGCTGATCTGCACGGGCTGCGGGCTCGCGTACCCGGTCCGCGACGACATCCCGGTGCTGCTCGTCGACGAGGCCCGTCCGACCCGGTGACGCTCCAGCCTCCGACGACGGCGGTGCGGCCGCCGGACCTCGACGACCCCGACGCGCTCGTCCGC
>JALYMN010000308.1 GCA_030773675.1 Actinomycetota bacterium | reverse complement strand
GCCGACCTCGAGCACCGCGACGCCTTGCTGCGTCAGGTAGCGGGCCAGGGGCGCTGCCGTAGCTGCCGGTGCCCTCGACACCGACTCGGTGCAGTGGCCCGAAGCCGCGCAACCACTTGAGCAACCGCCGGTAGCCGGCCGCCGTGGTCGGGAAGCTCTCGGCGGCCAGCACCCCGCCGAGGTGGTCGACCGCGGCGGCGACGTGCACGTCGAGGTGGGTGTCGACGCCGCCGGTGACACCTCCCGGCTCGGCTGTCATCGTGGTCATGTCCGTCCTTCTTCGTCGCACCGGCAAGGGCGGGCACGGCGCGAGTGGACGGTCGGACAGGACAGGGACGGGCCTGTTGCAGCAGGCTCCTACAAGGTCACTTCCGCCAGACGCCGAGCCAGGTGATCTCCAGCCCGGTCGACAGATCGCTTACAGGGCAACCCGCAGGCGCCGCCCGTTATGAGGGTCAGACCGGGCGGGAGAACACCGCCGATTCTCATCCCTGCCCGTTCCGGGCGGCCGTACCAGCGGCGGCATGACGCGCTCATCGGCAGAGTCGGTCAAGTGCCTGACGCCATGTACGCCGCCAGGATGTAGTTCGGATGACGGTCGAGGTTCTTGCGGGCGCGGTCGTAGCGCATGGTGGTCCGAGGATCGGCGTGCCGGGCGGCGATCTGCACGTCTCGCAGGTCGACGTCGGCGTCGAGCATCGTGGTCACGAAGGTGTGTCGAAGCATGTGCGGGTGCATCCGCGGCAGGCGGACACCCGCGACGGCCGCCAGCTGACGAAGTCGTCGGGGTGGCGGCATGCCGGTCCATCCGCACCTCGCGCCTGTTCAGCAGGAGCGCCCCGGACGAGCGCTCGCCCGCCCCGCGATCAACCGCGCGGCTAACGGCGGGCGGCAGCGGGACCAAGACACAACCCTGCCGCCCTTGCCGCGGACCCGCAGGACCCGGTGCCCGTGCTCCTCGCCCAGGTCGTCGATGTCCGCGCCCACCGTCTCGAAGATCCGCAGCCCGAGTAGTCCCAGCAGGCACACGAGCGCGAAGTCGAAGGGGTTGGTCGACTCCCTCGCGGCGGTGAGCATCGCCTCGAACTGCAGGTGCGTCAGCCCGAGCGTCGGGGACTCCGGCGGGACACTTGGCCGGCGGACATAGTCGGCCGGTGAGTGCTCAAGGACGCCGTCGATGACGCAGGTCCGGTAGAAGCCGTCGACGACCGACAGCCGGCGAGAGACCGTGGAGGGCTTGAAGCGCCGCACGTCCTGCAGCCACCGCAGGTACAGCTCAAGGTCGTTGCGCTGCGCCGTCAGCGGCGCGAGCTGGCGATCGTGACACCAGGTGGAGAACACCCGCAGGTCGGACTCAGTGTGCTCGCGCGAGGTGCCGCGGTAGCGCGACAAGTGAGCAACGGCCGCGAGGCCGAGCTCACGCGACTGGTCGGAAGAGGCGGTAGCCGCGATGCCGACACGGTGCTCTCCGACGCTCACCACCACCAGCCGCCGTTGGAGTGACAACCCGTGGCAGAAGCGGAGGCCCGACAGCGCCGCAGGTCGTAGTAGTCGCCCATTGAGGTCGAGCGGCCGAGGAGCCACACCGGCCGTCGTACCGTGAGCGATAGGCCGAGTGGTCTTCCCATATCGCAGGAGCGACGATCAACGACGAGATTCAGCTAACCAGCGACGGCGACGGGCTCGCGGTCATCGGCGAGCCGGCGGTCGTCGATCGCTTTCTCGCCTCCGAGGGACTGCTGGCGGCCAGAGACTTCGAGTTGCCCACGCTGCGAGGTGTCATGAGCACCGGGGCTGCCGCCGCTGAGGCGGGCCCAGGGATCGCAGCCAACTCCGGGCGCTGGGTGAAGTTGACCAAGGAGTCCGCAGAGCTGGTCAAGAAGCACGGGCTGCGCGAGTCCAAGTCAGGTCTCAGGACCGGCGTTGTGAAGGGGAGCAAGGGCCAGGTCAAGACCTTCGTGCAGTTCGTGAAGGGACCCGGCACCCTGCTGACCAACCCGGCGGTCCTGGCGGGCGCAGCAGGCGTCATGGCGCAGTTCGCAATGCGACAGACCATGGACGAGATCA
>JALYMN010000307.1 GCA_030773675.1 Actinomycetota bacterium | reverse complement strand
ACGGGCTGGCCCGGCGCGGGCCGGTGTTCTGCAGCCTCGACGAGCGCGGCGCCCCCACGTCCGCCCCGCTGACGGCCTGCCGGGTGAGCGGGTTGTGCAACGTGTACCTGAGGTCGGTGGGGGCGGGCGCCACGCTGCACCAGCTGCGGCACTTCTTCGCCACCTCGCTCTACCGGGCGAGCAAGGACATCCGGCTCACCCAAGAGGCGCTCGGTCACGCCAGCCCGGCGACGACAGCGATCTACGCCGGCTACGACAAGAGCGCCACCGCCAGCTACATGCAGCAGATCGCCGCGCGGATCGACGCAGGGGTGGTGGCGGTCTCTCCAGCCGGGCGTACGGCGTCGAGGAGATGCCCGCGGCGGGGTGAGCAGGTTGGTCGCCCTCCCCAGACAGCCCCGCCGGGACTCAGGAAGCTCCGGCGGGGCTGCGGGCGTGAGGAAGTTACTTCGCGCAGGCCGCGTATGCCTGATCGACGGTCCCGAACATGGAGTCGAAGTCCAGGTAGCCCACGGCCGGGTTCCCCGGACCCTTCGGGCTCAGGTGCGTGCCTCCGGCGATCGTGGCGTGGTCGAGCAGCAGCGTGCTCGGCTTGACGCCGCCCGCGGCCGCGAGCACCGCGATGCCGGCGTCGCACATGTTGGGGTCGAGGTGCTGGCGCACCGCGTCCTCGAAGGTGGTCCAGCCGTTCGACGCACCGCGACCGGCAGCCGCTTCGTCGGCCGGGTTGAGCAGGTAGCAGAAGTGCGCGGACGCCGGCCCTGCGGCCAACAGCACCGCGGCCCCAGCCCCGCCCACGACCGTGCTCAACCGACGCACCAGCGTTGTCATGCGAACCCCCCTGCTCCGTCGGCGACCCCCCGCCACCGCTCCCGAGGGGAGCCTTGCACCGAAGCCGTCGGCTGCGGAATCGCTCGAAGTGACTAGTCAGCGAACGCGCGCGGGGTCCTTCGATCCGGGCAGCCCCCACCTCGCGCGGCTGTTGACTGGGGTCCCGCGCGGATCAACGCCGCCTGCTGCTGTCCCTCAAGTGCACGAGCTCGAGGACCGGCCCCGCTCGAGGACCGGCCCCGCGACGCGTGGACGGACTCAAGGCCAGCGGCGTCCCGCCGTTCCGCTGCAGCGTCCCGACGCTTGGCCTACGGTTCCGCCGTGCTCCGCGATTTGCCTCGTGCCGTACTCGTCGGCGTCCGCGCCGCGCTGGCCCGCCTGCTGCTGGCTCTGGTGTTCGGCGGGATCGCGCTGCTACTCGCCGGCAGCGTGGTCGACAACGTGGTCGAGCGCATCGGCGAGAGCGCGGGGCAGGGCCGGTAGCTGGGCCGCGAGGCGCTTCTAGTCCCTACGTCGCCGGTGGCGCGTGACGACGTACTCGTCCACCCAGTTCCTACAGCTTCGCCACTGCCCGTCTGGCCCCTTCGTCGCCTGCAGGCTCCCGCGGACGGCAGCCGCTCGGAGGGCACCAGCGTGCACATCCTTCGTTGCCAGCGCCGCGATGGGCACGAGCCGGGCAGGCCCGGCGATCGCCGGGACGACGAACTTGTAGAGGTTCTCCAGGACCGCGCGCGCGATGAACTCGCCTAGGGCGCCGTACTCCCCCTGGTCCGCCCGCCGCATGGCCTTGAGGTAGCGAGCACGCTGCTGCTTGAAGACGATGGCGGGGGGATAGCCGAGGCGGACAAGCACCAGGTTCAGGAGCAGCCGTCCGGCTCGACCGTTCCCGTCGATGAACGGGTGGATCTGCTCGAACCGGCAGTGGAGTCGCGCGATCTCCTCCGGGAAGCTGGCGGTCCTCGCTTGCAGCTCGCGAGCCTCCTTGACCCACTGGTGCATCTGCTCGGGCACGTCGGACCAGGCCGACGGCTGCATGCCCTCGGGGAACGGGTGGATGTCGTGGCGCCGCCAGGACCCGGGGCCCTCCTCTTGGGTCGCTTCCGGGTGCGGGGCGACGTCCCAGACGGGGCCCATGGCCATGGTGTGGATGTGCCTGACCTCGGTCAGGGTGATGAGATCGTCGGACACCCACTCGCCGGCCTCGATGGCCTGCCCGTAGACCCACTCAGCGGCGTCGGCGTACCCCTTGACCTCCATGTACTCCTTGAGCTGCTTGTCGCCGACGGCTCGTCCCTCGGCCAGGAGCACCTCCACTTGCTTGAGGACGAGCGTGTTCCCCTCGATGGCCGTGGAGTGGTGGGCCTCCTCGTACCAGATGCCCTTCCAGATGTCGGCGGCCTCAACCGGTCTCGGCAGGCCGCCCAGCCTGGTCCACAGCTGGACGATCTGCGTGTCGAGACGTGCGTACACCACCTCCCGCGGAGGGCGACCGCGACCGGCCATGACGGCTGCTCCAAAGTCGTACGCTGGGGGCACATCGAATTGACGCGTACGACTTTACACGAAGTCGTACGCTGGGGCGGGACCGAAAGTTCGCGTACGAGAACCACAGCCGTGTAGTTCGTCGGCGACACGAACCTCGGATGCTTGACACGCCTCCGCGCCAGGTGTACTCGATCGCGCTACTCCTCGACGTCCTGCCGGACCTCGACTGAGGTGCGTCATCCCCAGCTCGCTCGTTGTAGCGGCCAGCCCGCGGCCCCTGGCCAGGCTCACGACTGCTCGAGCAGCGGCCGGAGCAGCTCGACGGTGCTCTCGTGCGCGAGGAAGCGTTCCGTCGTTGGTCCGCACGACGCCTGGCGGGGCCGTGCCGGCGCATCAGCTTGAGCACCCTGGTGCTGGTCGACCGACGGCCAGCGCGTCGTTGGTCCTGGCCATGGTTCCGCGCTAATCCGAAAATCGATGGTGAGTGGGCAGGCGGCAGCGTCGCGGCGGAGCCGTGACACGTCGTGCGGCTTGCTGAGAGTCAGGCGGCGGGTTCGAGGGTGACCTTGTAGCCGAGGGCCTCGAG
>JALYMN010000306.1 GCA_030773675.1 Actinomycetota bacterium | reverse complement strand
GCGACGGCCTGCGGGGCCGGGACGGTGTCGGCGAGCAGCACGCGCCGGGCGAGCAGCGGGTCGCCGAGCCGCCAGCGCATGATCTCGACGGCGCTGGTCGGGAACGGCACGCCGACGGCGAGCTCGGTGAGCCCCAGCCGGACGGCGGGGTCGTCGGCGACGACGCGGTGGTCCGTCGCGCAGGCGAGCACGCAGCCACCGGCGATGGCGTGGCCGTTCACGGCGGCGACGACCGGCAGCGGGCAGTGCAGGACGGTCTCGAAGCAGCGGGCGAGCGCCGACACGAACTCCCGGGCGTGCGCGCCGCCGCCGGCGGTGATGGACGGCAGGTCGACCCCGGCGGAGAAGGCGCGCCCGGCGCCGGTGAGCACCACGGACCGGACCTGCGGGTCGTCGGGCAGCCCGCCCACGACGTCGGTCAGCTCGCCGCACAGTTCCAGGTCGAGCGCGTTGACCTTGCCCGCCGACAGTGTCACGACCGCGCACCCGTCGTGCCGCTCCACCTGCACGCCCATGCCGTCCTCCGCCCGCTCGAGGACCGCCACGGTCGCACGGCAAGGACCTGCCGGCGTCCGACGGCCCGGGTCGCAACGTCCGGACAGGGGAAGACGGGGCAGGTGGACAGGGCGCGCTCCCTCCCGTACGAGCTGCTGCTGCAGGCCGTCCCCACACCCGTCGCCGTCTCGGACCTGGACGGGCGCCTGCTGCTGGCGAGCGAGGCGTTCGCGCGGCTCGTCGAGGTCGGCGAGGCGGCGCTGGAGCCGGACCGCGACGCGACGGAGCGCTCTGCGGGCGGCGACGGGCCGCCCGCCGAGCTCGTGGGCTGGGTGCGCAGCAGGACGGGCGAGGACCTCCGCGCCGCGGCGCGCCTGGTCCGGCCGGACGACGGCTCGGCCGCCTGTTACCTGGTGTCACTGCCGGTCAGCGGCTCCTCCCACGACCCGCTGACCGGTCTCGTCGTACGCGACGTGCTCCTGTTCCGGCTGGAGCAGGCGCTGGCCGCCCGCATCCGGCACGGCGGTGAGGTCGAGCTCGTCGTGCTGGACCTCGACAGGTTCGCGCAGGTGAACGCCGCCCACGGGCACCTGGTCGGCGACCGCGTGCTGCTGGGTGTCGCCCGGCGCCTGCTCGCGGTGACGCGGCCGGAGGACACGGTCTGCTGGTGGGGCGGCGACGAGTTCCTGGTGCTGCTGGAGGACCCGGAGCTGACCAGCGGCGCGGCCGTCTGCGACCGGGTCGGCGCCGCGGTCGCGGCGCCGCTCCCGGTCGACCCCGGGCTGGAGGTGCAGGTGGGAGTGAGCTGCGCCTGGGTCCGGGCGCTGCGCGACGACGACGCCGTCAGCCTGCTGCACCGCGCGGACGTGCAGATGCACGAGCGCAAGCGCACCGCGCGCGGGCCCGGCGACCCGCCGCTCCTGGAGGACCGCCTGCGCCGGGCCCGAACGGGCGCCGCCCAGCTCTCGGCGCAGCGGGACCGCCTGCACAGCGAGTCCCGGCTCACCTACGACGCGGTGCTCGACGTGGGCGGTGCGCCGGGGGAGGGCGCGCCGGGGGAGACCGGCCCGTCCGGGACCGACGTCCAGGACTGAGGGGTCGCGCCTGGGGCGCTCACCGCAGGCGGGGCGCTCACCGCAGGCGGAGGACGACGCCTCCGCCCGCGGGAGGTGTGGGTGAGTGACGGGGCTCGAACCCGCGACAACCGGGATCACAAGTGCCTCGACCGGGCTCGTCTGGTCGATATGGGCGTGTGAGAGCCGGTTCTATTCGGCGTCCAGTCCCACCTGTGCCGTTGGGTACGCCGCAGTCCGTTGGTGTTTGCCCCACGCCCGCCCCACGTCGTGCCCCACGTGGGGCAACCTGCCCGGTTGTCGGGCAGCCCTACGCTCGGTGCTGTCGTGCGCCGGGGAGGGGAGCCGGAGCCGGCGTCGCTGCCGAGTACCTGGGCCACCCGGGCCGCGTCCGGTGTCCTCGGCGATCTGCCTGCCGACGCGACACGTTCGAACCTGCCGACCTTTGACGGGGCGCGCGGAGCGCCTTCACGTTGTTCGATCACAGATGGAGAGCTCCCCCTCCCACCGGCGAGCGTCGCCGTGGGAACTGAGGCTGCCGCTTCCAACTCCCGTTGCAGGCGTGGGTGACCAGTTCCAACGCAACGGCCCTGTTGCTTGTAGGTTCGGCGGCGTGGATCCCGGCGACTTCCGGGCGCCGGAGTTCGGGCGCGCCCAGCGGCCGCCGGGTGACCGGGCAGCCTTCTGGTACTTCGAGCCCGCCCGTTGCCGCGGGACCTCAACCTCGACCCGGCCACCGTCGACGCACTGTCGGAGGCGGACGCCGCTGCCGGTCAGCTCGCCCGAGCGCACGACAAATCGGACGGGTCTATTGGGACGACCGGTCCTGCTCCTACCCGCAGGCTCGCTGGCCGGCGATCATGTGTCGCTGGCCGGTCGGCTATCGGAGCTAAGACGTCAAGCACGGATACGCCGCGGTGAATGGCGCTCGGGTCGATTGACCTGCTGGAGTCGGCGCATGGATCTCCTGGAGACATCGGGGCTATTTCGCCGCCTCGTCTGCCCTCGCGACTGGCTTCGAAGCATGAAGGTCGCGGTCGGCGATGTCCGGCTTCACGTCACCGTCCGGGGGGATGAATGGGTTGGTGGCCAGAGACGTCCTGCTGTCGTCGGCGTACACGGCGGGCCGGGGCTCGACGGGGGGTTCCTGCGCTCCGCGCTGGAGTCGGCCAGCCTTCGCGCAGGTCGTCGTCCCCGACCAGCGCGGACACGGCCGTAGTGACCTCGGTACCTCTGACGACTGGAACCTGATCACCTGGGCCGACGACCTCGCGGGGTTGATCGATGTGCTCGGCCTGCACGCACCGGTGGTGCTCGGTACCTCGTTCGGCGGCTTCGTAGCTCAGCGGTACCTCGCGCGCCACCCCGACCAGCCAGCCGGTGCGGCGCTGGTGAGCACTGCACCACGAGCCGCCAGTCAGCCCGAGACCGTCGAACGGTTCCGCCAGGTCGGCGGCGATGACGCGGCAGCCGCGATGACCCTGTCGTTCGCGGAAGCCAGCGAGGAGGCCCAGCAGGAGTGGGCGCGGCACTGCGCCCCGCTGCTGTCGGTGCGGCCGGCAACGGCGGAGTTCGACAGCGTCATGCAGGCACGGATCAGCACCGCAGGTGAACCGACACTTCACGCCGTCAATCCCCGACATGGACCTACGGCCTGGTCTGGCCGCAGTCCGCTGCCCAGTGCTGGTCCTGGTCGGCGAGCAGGACCCGCTGGTACCACCCAGCAACGCCGAAGAGGCGGTGGTGGCCATCCCGGACGGCCTGGCGACGCTGCACCGTGTCGCCAACGCCGGCCACCAGGTGCTCTGGGACGCCCCCAACATCGTCGAGGACCTGCTCCGGCCCTTCGTTGGCCGCTGTGCGAGGCACGCCGAGAGCCGGACCTGACACCTGCGGGTTGCAAGGGCGGCCTGGCGTCCGACCGCCGGTCGTCGATGGACGGTGTTCCGCTGGGCCTTCGGCTATCGGGATGCGGCCTCGCGGGGTCGCTCAGGGGAATGTCGGGCCTCGGACGTTCAGCCGACGACGACCAGGAGGGCGCCAGCGAAGGTGAGTGCAGCTACACCACGCGGCGGGACGCCACCGCGCCCGGGCACCGGCTCCGGCACGGAGCGCATGACACGATGTGGGCGGGCCGCGACTGGCGCTCGAGGTGGGTCACCACCGTGGAGCGGCCTGGCACCTCGCCGTACACCGCCGCGCGCCTGGGCTCCTCGTCCTGCAATAGGAGCCTGCACGTGCGGATCTTGCACTTGTCCGACTGCCACCTCCCGCGTGACCGCGGACCTGATGCCGACGGCGTCGACGCTCGTGTCGTCCTCGAGCAGTTGCTGTACGACTGCCGGCATCTGCCGGGCGTGGACCTGGTCGTGGTGAGCGGCGACATCGCCGAGGACGGCTCGCCGGGGGGCTACCGCGTCGCCCGGGCCTTGGTTGATGGCTTCGCTCAGGAGCGCGGCGTGCCTGCGGTGTTCTGCACCGGGAACCACGACGACCGCGAGGCCTTTGCGGCCGGCCTGGGCAGCGGTCACCTGGACCCCGGCGGTCGGGACGCCGGCCGCCTGCTGCCCGACGGGTCCGGGCGGCGAGCCGCGGTGAGCTTCGCAGCGGGCTACAAAATCGTCACCCTGGACAGCCTGGTCCCGGGTCAGGTGCACGGCCGGATCGGCTCGGCTCGGCTCTCTTGGCTGTGTGAGGTCTTGGCCACGCCCTATGGAGACGGATCGGTCGTGGTGCTGCACCACCCACCGATCGCACTGGCGGGCACGGTGCAGAGGAAGGTCGGTCTGCGCAACCCGCACGACCTCGCGGCAGCGTTGGAAGGAAGCGATGCGCGGGTTGTGCTGTGCGGGCACTTCCACCTCCAGATGGCCGGCCGCATGGGGGCCGTGCCGGTCTGGGTCACGCCGGGGGTCGTGACTCGCATCGACCTCACGGCCCCGGCCTGGCTGGAGCGCGCCGTGCGGGGCGCTGGCGCGAGCGTCATCGACCTCGACGGGCCAGGAGCGCCGCTGTGTCACACGGGGAGCAATGATCAGAACCTGTGGATGGCTCTCGGCGAGGTGACGCGAAGGGGCGCACCTTCCCGAGGATGATCTGAAGCCCATTCGTTCTGATCAGGACCGGCGTTGGCGCGCTGGTTCGGGAAG
>JALYMN010000305.1 GCA_030773675.1 Actinomycetota bacterium | reverse complement strand
GCGCTGCTGGTGTTCCGCGACGACGCGGCCCGCGCGCGCCAGCTCGTCGCCAGCTGACCGCTGGCCCGCCTCACCCGCCGAACGGCAGGTCGGGCGCGGTCTCCCGCCGCACGTCGGCGCCCAGCCCGCGCAGCGCCGGCAGGAACCCCTGGTAGCCGCGGTCGACGTGGTGCACCTCACCGACCTCGGTGGTGCCGTCGGCGCACAGCCCGGCGAGGACGAGCGCCGCGCCCGCCCGGATGTCGTGGGCGGTCACCGGTGCGCCGGACAGCCGCTCCCGCCCGCGCACGACGGCGTGGTGGCCGTCGGTGCGCACCTCCGCCCCGAGCCGGGCGAGTTCGTTGACGAACATCCAGCGCGCCTCGAACACGTTCTCAGTGATCATCGCCGTGCCGTCGGCGATCGCGTCCAGCGCGAGCATCATCGGCTGGAGGTCGGTCGGGAAGCCCGGGTAGGGCAGGGTCACGACATCGACCGAGCGCGGGCGGCGGTCCATGCGCACGCGGAAGCCGTCCGGCTCGAGGTGCACCGACGCTCCTGCCTGGACCAGCTTGTCGAGCGCGATCTCCAGGTGCTGGGCCCGCCCGCCGCGGACCAGGACGTCGCCCTGCGTCATCACGGCGGCCACCGCGTAGGTGCCCGAGACGATGCGGTCGGGCACGGTGCGGTGCGAGGTCACCGGCGAGAGCCGCTCGACGCCCTCGACCTCGAGCGTGGACGTGCCGATCCCGCCGATGCGGGCGCCCATCGTCGTGAGGAACTGGCAGAGGTCGACGATCTCGGGCTCGCGCGCCGCGTTGTCGATCGTGGTGGTGCCCTTCGCGAGCACGCCCGCCATGAGCAGGTTCTCGGTCGCACCGACACTCGGGAAGTCCAGCCATACCTGGGCGCCGGTGAGCGAGGGTGCGCGGGCGATGAGGTACCCGTGCTCGCTGTCCACGGTTGCCCCGAGCTTGGTCAGCCCCGCGATGTGGAAGTCCAGCCCGCGCGATCCGATCGCGTCACCGCCGGGCAGGGCGACCTTGGCCTGGCCGCAGCGGGCCACCAGCGGACCGAGCACGGCGATCGAGGCGCGCATTCGGCGTACCAGGTCGTAGTCGGCCTCGTGGCCGGGCCGCTCCGGCACGGTGATGCTCACGCTGCCCTCGCCCCGCTCGACGGTGCAGCCGAGCCGGCGCAGGACCTCGCTCATGATCGCGACGTCGAGGATGTCGGGGACGGCGGTGATCGTCGTCGTGCCCTCGGCGAGCAGCGCCGCCGCCATCAGCTTGAGTACGCTGTTCTTGGCCCCGGTGACGTGGACCTCGCCCTCGAGTCGGGCTCCTCCTGCCACCATGAAGCGCTCCACGGTCGGCGAGTCTAGGGAGGCAACCTCGCCGAGCCCGGGAGCGTCTGGCTGGACATGGACGAACACGAGGCCCGAGGGGGCTGTCACCCGCAGGGTGACGCCTTCCGGGACTACGTCGTGGCGCGCTCCCCCGCGCTGCTGCGCACGGCCTACCTGCTCACCGGCAGCCGGGCCGACGCCGAGGACCTGCTGCAGACCGCGCTGGCGAAGACGTACCTGGCGTGGGACCGCATCCGCGACCGCGAGGCGCTGGACGGCTACGTGCGCCGGGTGATGGTCAACACCCAGACGTCGTTCTGGCGCCGTCGCCGGGTCGACGAGTCGCCGAGCGACGTGCTGCCGGAGGCCGGCACCGGCCGGGACGCCACCACAGACCTCGACCTGCACGACAGGCTGTGGACCGCGCTCGCGCGGCTGCCCAAGAAGCAGCGCGCGACGGTGGTGCTGCGCTACTACGAGGACCTGTCCGAGGCGGAGACGTCCGGATCATGGGCGTGTCCGTCGGCACCGTGAAGTCCACGACGTCCAAGGCCTCGCCAAGCTGCGCGACGACGCCTCCCTGCGCGACGACCCGCGCCTCGATCTGCCCGCAGGAGCCCTCTGATGCCCCCCATCGACGACGAGCTGCGCGCCGCGCTGGCCGGCCGGGCGGCGATGCTGGCGCCCCCGGCCGATCCGATGGCCGGGATCGAGCGGCGCGCCCGGAGCATCCGCCGCCGCCGCACCGGCGCCTCGGTGGCGGGCACGGCGCTGGCGGTCCTCGCGGTGGTCGGGGTCGGCGCGACGCTGACCCTGGTCGAGCCTGCTCCCCGACACGGGGCCGGTCGCCACGCAGGGCCCGACCGAGGAGCCCGCGCCCGACGACGTCCCCGACGCCGGCGCCGACCGACGCGCCCACGC
>JALYMN010000304.1 GCA_030773675.1 Actinomycetota bacterium | reverse complement strand
CCCGCAGGCTGTGGACGGCGGAGCAGCGCCTCGCCGGTTACCGGGAGGCGTTCGCCGCAGCGGGACGGGACCCTGACCGGCTGCCGGTCCTGGAGGGCGACTACCACCTCAGCTCGGGGTCCGAGCTTGCCGCACGTGCGCTGGCCGGTCCACCCGAGGACCGTCCGACCGCGCTGCTGTGCGCCAACGACCTCATGGCCATCGGCGCGCTGGAGTACTGCAAACTCGTCGGGCTGCGCGTGCCCGACGACGTCAGCGTCGCGGGTTTCGACGACCTGCCGTTCGCCTCGCTGCTAACGCCGCGACTGACGACGGTCCGTCAGCCGGCGAACGACATGGGGCAGTGCGCGGCGAACCTGCTCTTCCAGCTTCTGGACGGCAAGGCAGACGCCGCTCCTGGTGAGCGCTTCCCCGTCACTGTGCAGGTTCGCGACTCCGTCGCAGCGCCGCCGGAGGGCACCCCGTGACCAGCCGGCCGCAGCGGCCTGACGGTGAGCCCCTGGCCGACGCCTCCGCCGCCAACGCCGCAACGGTGGTGGTGGTCGGCGCCATCAACGTCGACCTCGTCGTGGCCGCGCCGCGGTTGCCCGGACCCGGGGAGACCGTGGTCGGGGGCGGGCCGGAGCGGCACGGGGGCGGCAAGGGGGCGAACGCCGCGGTGGCAGCCGCCCGGGCGGGCGCCTCCGTCCACCTCGTCGGTGCGGTCGGCGCCGACGACACCGGCACGAGCACCTTGCGCGAGCTGCAGGACGAGGGCATCGACGTCACTGGTCTCGCGGTCCTGCCGGACCGGGCCACGGGTGTCGCGCTCATCGTGACCGCGCCTGATGGCGAGAACCAGATTGCGGTCGGCGCGGGCGCGAACGGCGGCGTCACCCCCGAGCACGTCCGCCGAGCCCTGGACCGTGCGCTGCCGACCGCAGGGTGCGTCCTGGTCAGTACCGAGATCCCGGGCAGCGCCGTCGCGGCTGCCGTCGAGGCAGCGACGGACGCCGGCGTCCGGTGCATCTTGAACCCCGCCCCCGTGATACCCGAGGTCGCCCGTCTGCTCGACAAAGGACCGCTGCTCACACCGAACGCGGCGGAGAGCGACGACCTCGCCGGGATGCTTCCCGACGGGGGTGCGGACGCGACGGTCGTCGGCGAGGGGACGACCCCGTCGACCCGGGCAGTCCGCACCGCGGCCGCCGTGCGTCTGACGCGGCGCACGTCCTCCCCGGTCGTGGTCACGCTGGGAGGCGACGGAGCGCTGGTCGTAACTCCGGACGGCCAGGTCGACCATGTGCCACCGCGGCCGACGCAGGTCCGCGACACGACCGGCGCGGGCGACACCTTCAACGGCGTCCTCGCCGCGCGGCTGGCCGCGGGCGACGCCTTGCTCGCGGCCGTGCGCGTCGCCGGCACGGCGGCCGCCCTGTCCGTCGCGCACGTCGGGGCGCGCGGCGGCATGCCGACCATGGCGGCCATCCACGCCGCACAGAAGCCCGCTTGACGCTACCGCTCCCCGCGTCATGGACGTGGCAGGCCCGCGCGCACGGTGAGAGGCCGGCGCAGCGTCCGATCCCTTGCACACCGAGGCCTTCAGGAGGCGACAGATGAGCGACCGCCACGCACTGATCGACGCGTTCAGCACCGCTTGGGGCGCGAAGGACCTCGACGCCCTGATGGAGCTGATGGCGCCGGACTGCGAGTTCCGGTCCTCGGTGGGACCGGGACCCGGAGCGCGGTTCGCCGGACGGCACGAGGTGCGTCGCGGTTTCTCGCTGTTCCTCGGGCCTCCGGACGTCCCGACCGCCGAGACGCAGAGCACCGGCGACTTGGTCGGCGAAAACTTCGCCGTAACCCGGTGGACCGCGCGGTCGTCGCAAGCCGACGGGTCCGTCCTCGAGGTGCGCGCGTGCGACGTCTTCGAGTTCGAGGGCGACCGCATCAAGGTCAAGGACACCTACCGGAAGGTGCTCGGCGAGCTCCCCGCCGGTGGATGACGCTCCGGGCACGCCGGGCGTCCGGAGGTCAGGCTCGTGAGGCGACGTCCATAGAACTAGAACGGTTTCTTCTTCGCGTGCTGCGACAGTGCCTGCATCCTGCTGGGTGCTCGGTGCACTGGCGGGACAAGGGGTGGATACCCTTGACGGTCGCGGTGGAATCGTTAATAGTCGACAGTGGCGCACACCACACCGAGTGCCGGCTGCTTCGCCCGAGCACGAATGCCCCCCGTGGCTCCGGACGATCGGGTCCCACGAAGCGCCGTGCACCGGGATCCGTCCCCGCGACACCACCCCACACCGATCGGGCAGCACGTCCCGACGCTCCAACCCCCACTGGCGACCTCTTCGAGGGAAGGCTCTACGCGATGGCTCTTGGCGGCGAGTTCGACAACATCATCACGAACACCGACAACTACAAGCACTGCCACTACTCCCTCTACCCGCCGGGCACGGAGTACATCTCGAGCTACATCGAGTCGCGCGGTGGTGAGTGGGAGGCCACGATGTTCGTGGGCCTCCAGGCGTTCATCCGGGACTACCTCATGCGGCCCATCACGCTCGAGGACATCGACCACGCGGAGTACCTCTGCCGCGAGCAGGGGATGCACTTCAACCGCGAGAACTGGCTGGGCGTCCTCAACGACTACGACGGGTACCTGCCCGTCGAGATCGAGGCGGTCCCGGAGGGAACTGTCCTGCCGGCACGCAACGTGCTCGTGCAGCTCATCAACACCGACCCCAAGTACTACTGGGTGACGAGCTTCTTCGAGACGGCGCTGCTGCGTGCCGTCTGGTACCCCACGACCATCGGCACCATCAGCTGGTTGGCCAAGCAGGTCATTCGCACCGCACTGGACCGGACGTCGGACCACCCCGAGATGCTGCGTCACTGCCTGCACGACTACGGCGCACGTGGCGTGAGCTCCCAGCAGTCGGCTGCCCTGGGCGGACTCGCGCACCTGGTCAACTTCGCCCAGAGCGACACGACCCCCGGCATCCTTGCCGCCAAGAAGTTTTACAACGCGGTCGCACCGTCGAACTCAGGCCCGAACTCCGAGCACGCCGGGTTCACCGCATGGGGCAAGGAGCACGAGGTCGACGCGCTGCGGAACATGCTCGAGACCTACCGTGACAACGGCGTCGCACTTCTCTTGACCGACACGTACGACCACGAGCACTGCGTCAAAAACATCCTCGGCGGTGAGCTGAAGGAGATGATCCAGAACTTCCCCGGCCTGGTCGGCGCGCGGCCGGACTCCGGCGACGTGGTGCAGGTGACGTCGGAGACGACCGAGTGGCTGATGGAGGCCTTCGGCTACGAGACCAACAGCAAGGGCTTCAAGGTCCTCCCGCCGTACATCCGGGTCGTGCAGGGCGATGGCGTCACGCTGAACAGCCTGCGCGACGTCTACGTGGAGATGGAGCGGCGCGGGCTCGCCGCTGACAACGCGCTGTTCGGCATGGGAGGCGGTCTGCTTCAGCACTGCAACCGCGACACCATGAACTTCGGGCAGAAGGCGAACGCGGTCAAGGTCAACGGGGAGTGGCGCAACATCTCAAAGTCGCCGACCGGCGCCGGTTTCAAGGTGTCGAAGGCCGGCCGGCTGGCGCTGCAGTACGTCGACGGCGAGTACCAGACCGTGCCGCGCGACTCCATCCCGGCCGAGGAGAACCTCCTCGTTCCGGTGTTCCGCAACGGCAAGCTGCTGAAGAAGTGGGACTTCAGCGAGCTCATCGAGCGCAGTGAGCGCCCGGTGCCCGAGCGGTACTACGCCGACCTCATCGCCCCGATGCTGGCCGGCGACGCCCACACCCGCCACGACCACCTGGTCGACGGGCGAATCGTGGACGAGGGTGCCCTTCCCGTCGGCGCGGGGTGACCGGCCGGCGTCGCCGCACCTGATGGG
>JALYMN010000303.1 GCA_030773675.1 Actinomycetota bacterium | reverse complement strand
CCGCCAGCCCGACGGCGAGGGCCGAACGGGAGGACGGAGCGAGCGGCTCGCGGGGCGCGGCGTGGCGGGGGGTGTAGCCGTACGCGGGCAGCAGGCAGGGCAGGGCGATGCGCATGCGGTCGGACCTCTCGCACGCCTGCGGGGTGAGCTGTCGGGCTCGGGCGGAGGGGTCTGCCCGGCGCACGGATGCGCTTCGCCCCGAGGCCCGGAGCTGCACGCATGCAGCCCGCGGGCCGGAGGTGGGTCCCCCGCTCCCGCCCAGGACGTCGGAGGGCGCCGTGCTGACCGGGGGCGGGACTCGGCGTTCCGGTCGGGCGCTGGTGTGTGCCGGAGGCTAACCCGCCCCGCCGGCGGCCGTTGCCCGGCCTCCTCCTCGTCCACACATGACGAGCGTCACGCGTCCCGGGCGGCATCCGGGTGGACGTGGACGGCGTCGACGACAGATGCTTGCGTCAAGCAAGCAACACGGAGGACGAGGGGCACGCCGTGCACGACGACGAGGGGCCGCAGCCGCGGGACGCTGAGGAGGCGCCTGAGCAGTCGGCAGCAGAGGCGGCGGCCGAGGCGACGTCGACTGCGACAGACCAGGCGGCCGAGACGTCGCCGGAGCACGCGGCAGCGGCGCAGCCGAGCCTGCAGGCGTCGGAAGAGCTCGGCGCCGAGCTCGTGCGCCTCGTGCGCGGCCTGCGCGAGCTGAGCGCCACCGTGCCGCAGCCGGGACGCCAGCGCCTGGACCTCCCCGGCGCGGCCGTCCTGGGCCGGGTCGGCGACGAGGGGCCGCTGCGCCTGTCCACCCTGGCCGAGCGGCTGTGCCTGGACCTGTCGACCGTGAGCCGCCAGGTGCCGGCCCTGGAGCGGGCGGGCTGGCTGGTCCGCGAGCCCGACCCCCGCGACCGGCGGGCGCAGCTGCTCCGGCTCACCGAGGCCGGCCAGCGCGCCCTGGCCGCCCGCCGCCGAGCGCAGGCGCAGGCGCTGGCGCAGGCCCTCCCGGGCTGGACCGACGCCGAGGTCAGCGACCTCGCCGCCCGCCTGGCCCGCCTCAACACCGATCTCACCGCCCACCGCGCGGCGCTCCCGGACCCCGCCCACCTGGAGGCCTCGTGACCGCCGCCGCGCCCGCTCCCGCCCCCGCGCAGGAGCTGACCCACCGGCAGATCCTCGTCGTGCTGTCCGGCCTGCTGCTGGGGATGTTCCTCGCCGCGCTGGACCAGACGATCGTGTCGACGGCGATGCGCACCATCGCCGACCAGCTCAACGGCCAGACGCAGCAGGCGTGGGTCACCACGGCCTACCTGATCACCTCGACGATCTCGACGCCGCTCTACGGCAAGCTGTCCGACTCCTACGGCCGCAAGCCCTTCTACCTCTTCGCGATCGTCACCTTCGTGATCGGGTCGGCGCTGTGCGGGACGGCCGACAGCATCTACTCGCTCGCGGCGTACCGGGCCGTGCAGGGCGTCGGCGCGGGTGGCCTCATGTCGCTGGCCTTCGCCATCGTCGGCGACCTGGTCTCGCCCCGGGAGCGCGGCCGCTACCAGGCCTACTTCATGGGCGTGTTCGGCAGCTCGAGCGTGCTGGGCCCGGTCCTCGGCGGCGCGCTCGCCGGGCAGGAGCAGCTGCTCGGGATCGACGGCTGGCGCTGGATCTTCTACGTCAACGTGCCGATCGGCCTGGTCGCGCTGGTCGTGGTGGTCCGGGTGCTGCAGCTGCCGCGCCGGAGCACCGAGCACCGCATCGACTTCCTCGGCGCCGCCCTGCTCACCGCCGCGACCGTGCCGCTGCTGCTGCTGGCCGAGAAGGGCCGGGAGTGGGGCTGGGGCTCCGGGCTGTCGCTCGGCCTGGCCGCCCTCGCGGTGCTGTCCCTGGCGCTGTTCGTGCCCTGGGAGCGCCGGATGGGCGAGGCCGCGATCCTGCCGCTGCGCATGTTCTCCAACAGCGTGTTCACCGTCAGCAGCGCGGTCGCCCTGCTCGTCGGCGTCGCCATGTTCGGCGGCATGGTCGGGCTGCCGCTGTACCTGCAGATCGTGCAGGGGCAGTCCCCCACCGCCGCAGGCCTGCTGCTGACCCCGCTCATGCTGGGCATCATCATCACGTCCGGCATCACCGGGAAGATGATGATGCGCACCGGCCGCTACAAGGTCTTCCCGGTGCTGGGCACCGCCGTCCTGTTCGTGGCGATGCTGCTGTTCGCCACGCTCACCGTCGACACGCCGCTGTGGCTGGCCGGCGTCTACCTCACCGTCATGGGCGCCGGACTGGGCCTCTGCATGCAGACGCTGGTGATCAGCGTGCAGAACGCCCTCCCGCCGCGCGACATGGGCGTGGCGACGAGCTCCGTCACCTTCTTCCGCTCCATGGGCGGGACGTTCGGCGCCGCGCTCGCGCTGTCGGTGCTGTTCAGCACCGTCATCGGCAACATCCGCGAGCGGGCGCTGCAGGCGGGGCTGCCGAGCGAGGTGCTCGACCGGTTCAGCGGCGAGTCCTCGCTCGACGACACCTCGGTCATCGACGCCCTGCCTGCCGAGGTGCGCCGGGTCGTGCTGGAGGGCTTCGCCGACTCGATGCGGACGACGTTCCTCACCGTCGCCGTCCTGCTCGTCCCCGCGTTCCTGCTGTCGCTGCGGATCAAGGAGATCCCGCTGCGCACCTCGGGCGGCATCGCCGCCGCGCACGAGGACGCGGGGACGCGGGAGCGGCTGGACGCCGCCCGCACCGAGAGCGCCGTCGTCTAGGAGGACCGCCAGTCCCGCCGCCGCCAGGAGTGAACGCGGCGGGACTGGACAGTGGTGCGGCCATGGTCCGACCCCGCGCCCTCGCCCTCGTCCTGGCCGGCGGCGCCGGCGGGCGCCTGGAGCTGCTCACCGCGCACCGGGCCAAGCCCGCCGTGCCGTACGCCGGCACGCACCGGCTGATCGACGTCCCGCTGAGCGCGTGCGGGTCCGCTGCTCTGGACCACGTGTGGGTGATGCAGCAGACCCAGCCCGCGTCGGTGTCGGACCACATGGCCAACGGCCGGCCGTGGGACCTCGACCGGACGCACGGCGGTCTGCTGGTGCTGCACCCCGCGCAGGGGACGCAGCGCGGCGGCTTCACGGAGGGCACCGCCGACGGGCTGTGGCGGCAGGCGCCGCTCATCCGCGAGGCGGAGCCCGACGTCCTCGTCGTCATGTCCGCCGACGCCGCCTACCGGCTCGACCTGGACCAGGTGATCGCCGAGCACACCGAGTCGGGGGCCGTGCTCACCGCCGTGACCGCGCCCACGCCGCCCGGCGAGTCCGCCTCCCGGTTCGGCGTCGTCGCGGTCGACGGCGACCGGGTCACCTCCTACGTCTACAAGCCGGACGAGCCGGACAGCGACGTCGTGACGACCGAGGTGTTCGTCTGCGACCCCGGCGTCGTACTCGGCATGCTCGAGGAGTTGGCCGAGGAGGTCGGCGAGGAGGGCCTGCAGGACCTCGGGAACGGGTTGCTCCCCCGGCTCACCAAGCAGGGGCTGATGCGGGCCACGCCCATCGGCGGCTACTGGCGCGACCTCGGCACCGTCCCGTCGTACTGGCGCGGACACCAGGAGCTGCTCGGCCCCGACCCGGCGTTCCGGCTGCACGACGACCGGCTGCCGGTCCGCACCCGCCTGCACCGGGCCGACGCCGCCCGGTTGCTGGCCGGCGCGTCGGTCGAGGAGAGTCTGCTCGGCCCCGGCTGCACCGTCGCGGGCACGGTCGAGCGCAGCGTGCTCGCCGCCGATGCGGTCGTGGAGGCCGGCGCCGTCGTCCGGGACAGCGTGCTGCTCCCCGGCGCGGTCGTCCGCACGGGCGCGGTCGTCGAGCGGGCGGTGCTGGACGACGGCGCGGACGTCGGCCGCGGCGCGCGCGTCGGCGGCACGGCCGGCCCGGACGACGTGGCCCTGATCGGCCGGGACGAGCGCATCGGCGAGGAGGAGCAGGTGCCCGCCGGCGGTCGGCGACCGGCCCAGGAGTAGCCGTCACGCAGGCGTGAGCAGCCTCACGCGCCGACGAGGAGTCGTTGCCGACGCAGCGGGGGCAGGGCGTTCTGCATGACGTCCCAGATCCTCGCCAACCCCCGCCGCACCAGCCTCGCCGCGCTGCTGAAGGGCAGTGTGCTCGGCGGCTGCGCCGGCGTCGACGGCGCGGGCTGCCGCAACGTTGCCGTGCGCGTCGCCGACACCGCTGAGGGTCCGCGGCACCTCTGCCGCAGCTGCAGCTCGCGCTGACACCCGCCCCGGTCGGCGCGCCCGGGATCCGCGACAGGACCGGTCCGGCGCGGGATGTTGCGTGTGTCACACCTGTGCGGCAAGGTCGGGCGCCCCGCCCCGCCTGGAGGTCCTGTGCGCCCTGACCTGCTGCTCGCCCACACCGAACTGACCCGCCGGGCCGCTCTCGGCCTCGCCGGCAAGGCCGCGGCCACGGCCGCGCTCGCCGGCGCCGGCGTCACCGCCGCAACCGCCGCCCCTGCCGCCGCCACCACCGTCGGCGAGGTCTTCGACGACGCCATGTTCAACGTCGCCGCCGTCGAGCGCGGAGAGTGGGCACCGACCCGCTACGGCGCCGGCGACCAGCGCGGCACGTTCAACGAGGTCACTCCCGCGACGACCGCCCGTGCGCTGCGGCTGCTCGCCAGCGGCCGGCCGACGAAGACCTACAACCTCGGCGAACTCATGACCAACGGGTTCCCGGCGTTCAAGACCACGCCGCCGCGCGTCTACCAGCAGCGGCTGACGGTGACCGGCTACCAGCCGCCCGCGGACTTCGAGCAGGGCGGCGGCATCCTGCAGACCCCGACGCCGCTGGGCCCGAACCGGATCAGCATCCACGAGGAGCGGTTCCCGCAGGGCTACACCTACCAGATCGTGACGCAGCTCGACAACCTCAACCACATCGGCGTGGGCGCGACGTTCTACAACGGCTTCCGGGGCCCTGAGATCGCCGAGCCGTACGGCACGAACAAGCTCGGCAGCGAGCACATGGGCCCGATCGTGACCCGCGGCGTGCTGCTCGACGTGCTCGGCCTCAAGCTCGCCCGGGGCGACCGGGCGGCACTGTCTCAGAGCAAGGACGGCCAGCCGGTCCTGCGCGACGACTACCGCATCCGGATCGAGGACCTCACCGCCGCCGCAGGGCGCGTCGGCATCCGGAGGATCAACCCCGGCGACGTCGTCCTCATCCGCACCGGCTGGAACAAGATCGCGCGCAGCGAGCCGGAGCGGTACCTGGCCAAGGAGCCGGGCATCTACCTGCGCGAGGCCCGCTTCCTCGCCAACTTCCGGCCGGCGATCATCGGCGCCGACAGCTGGGCGCTCGAGGTGCTGGGCAACCCCGTCGTCACCGCGGCCTTCCCCGTGCACCAGGAGCTGCTGGTCAAGCACGGCATCCGGATCGGCGAGGGCATCATCACCGACGAGCTCGCCCGCGACGGGGTGTACGAGTTCGTCTACATCACCACCCCGCAGTACGCGAAGGGCGCCACGGCGGGCAACGCTCCGCCCGCGGCGCTCGGCCAGCCGCGCCGCTGAGCCGCGCCGGGGG
>JALYMN010000302.1 GCA_030773675.1 Actinomycetota bacterium | reverse complement strand
GGTGCCGGCGGCGCAGCCTGCGCGCGGGCCGGACGACGTGCTGCCCGTCCAGCGAGCGCCGTACGGCGAGGTGGTCGCGCACCGCGCCGGAGCAGGACAGCCCGCCCAGCAGGAGCAGCCCGACCGCCACGACGACGAGGGGCAGGCCCAGGGCCAGCAGCACGGCGGCCACGGCGAGGCCGGCGGCCCAGGTGCCGACCAGGCGCCAGTTCACGCTCTCGAGATAGGCGAGCAGCACACGTGCTCCAGGTCTCGGTCCGACGTCGCGCTCCAGCATGCCCTGTCCACGCAGCCGTGCACGTCGCGACAGGAGTGTCGGTGGACGTCCGGCAGGCGCGTCACGACCGCTGCGGCGTGTCGCGTGTCAGGTCCTTGACTTTCTCCCGGAACACCTCCTCCTCCGGCCCGCGCTGGGCACACTGCGCTGGCAGAGCGTCGTGCATGCGGGCGGGAGGCGGACATGGGCATCGCAGTGGGCCTGGCCGTGCTCCTCGCCGGAGCGTGGCTGCACCGGCAGAGCGACCTCGCCTTCGGCCCGTGGGACGGCCGGCTGGTGGGGCTCGTGCTGGCGGTCGTCGGTGCGCTGGCCTGCACGGTCGCCCTGCTGTGGCGCTGGGTGGACGACCCGACGGACGACCCGGCCCTGCACGACCGGCTGCTCGGCCACTGACCGCAGCCCGCACGTCCGGCCGGCCCCGCGTCACCCCCCGGTGTCCGGTCCGGCCGACCCCGACGGGTCGGACGACAGCGCGCCGAGGGACCGGCCGCAGTGCTCGCACGGCTGCCGCCGCTGCTCCTGGGCCGCCTCGAGCCGCTCCACCCGCTCAGCGATCAGCAGCAGGGTGGTCAGGGTCTGCGCGCGCTCGTCGTGCTCCTGCGCCTCCCTCTCCTGCGCCGACACGCGCACGAACCAGGTCGCGACGGAGGCGGTGACGAGCCCGAGCAGCGCGACGCCGATCAGCATGAGCAGGACGGCGACGGCGCGCCCCTCCGTCGTCACCGGGAAGCGGTCGCCGTACCCGACGGTGGTGATGGTCACCGTCGCCCACCAGACGGCATCGCCGAACGTGGTGATGTTGGGCTCGTCAGCCGAGCGCTCGGCGTCGAGCACGAGGGAAGCCCCGGCGAGCACCAGCAGCACGACCAGGCCGCCCACGAACAGTTGCGGATGTCGTCACCGGCCCGTCGTGCCGACGTGCCGAACACGCCGACGAGGGTGACCAGGCGCAGCGGCCGCAGGAAGGGGACGGCCAGGGCGAGCAGGTCCAGCAGGTGGTGCCGCACGTAGTGCCGTCGGTCGGGGGCGAGCCGGAAGCGCACCGCGTAGTCCACGGCGAAGGCCGCCCAGACCAGCATCTCGCCCGTGCGCAGCAGCAGCGTGGCGGCGCGCGGCCGCTCCGGCGTGAGCGCCTGGGTGACCAGCAGGCCGAGGAAGACCAGCGCGGCGGCGAGGAGTGGGCGCTCGCTGCGGCGCGTCCAGCTCTCGTAGTCCCAGCGCCGCGACCTGCCGTCGCGCTGAGCGGCAGCCGTGGGCGACGTCGTCATGCCAGGATCCTGCCGCTGTGCGGGGGGCGTCCTGCCGGCACCGACGGAGGGACAGGCGGGTGGAGCTCCGGACCGTCGAGCTCAGCGAGGGCGGTGGAGCCGCGCCGTGACCCTGCACGAGCTTCAGGTGCCGCCGCGCGACGTCGCGGCCGGCGCCCTCGGCCTGGTCGTGCAGGCCCCTGCCCCTGCTGCCCTGGCCGAGCTGGTCCTGGACGGCCCCGGGGGGCGACTGGTCCTCGGGATCCTCGGGTCCAGCCACGTCGTCACCGCGAGCACGCCCGCGGCGATGTGGACGGAGCAGGTGTCCTGCGGTGCGCGCGCGCAGGGCGGCACGGGGCTGCCCGAGCAGCTCGCGGTGCAGAGCTACCGCATCACCAGCTCCACCCGGAAGACGTCTCGCGCGGCGCTCGGGCGGCTGGCGGCGTGGCTGCGCCGACGCAGCGCCGAGGACGACACCTGGATCTGCGGGACGTTCCCGACCGACGCCGCCGCCCTCACTGCCCTCACGGCCAGCGCGCTGGACGGCGGCGGCTGGACCTGGCGCACCTGGCACCTCTACCCCGGTCAGCCGGGCGTCGTCGTGCGCACCGCCAGCAAGTGGACGCCGTGACCGCGGCGCGCGTGCTGGTGCTGCTCGTGCTGCTGCTGGTGCCCGGTTGCGCCGACGAGGACGACCGCGTCCGCGACCACCTGAGCGACCGGTACGGCACGCCTGCTGGTGTGGGCGACGTGCAGACCTGGCGGGCCCCCGACCCGGTGGCGACCGTGGCGGAGGACCTCGCCGAGGCGGTCGAACCGGCGGCCCGCGCCGCGGACGACGGCGCCGAGTACCTGCGCTACGACGACGACATCGTCGTCGTCACCGCCGCGCCCGGCGGCGGGAGCACGGTGCGGGCGGAGGACCTCGACGAGCGCTACCGCCGCGGCGGCTACGCCTTCCTCGGCCCGGGCTTCACCCCGGGCTCACCGGCGGGCGGTGCCGACGACGGCGGTCCAGGAGACGTCAAATGACCAGCCCACTCGAGCCCGGGAGCGCACCGTGACGGCCCTGTCCCTCGCCCTGCAGCTCGGCACCGTCGACGGCGGCGACCTCGTGGAGGGGGTTCTCGCCACGCTGCTCTACTTCGCCGTCGGCGGCGGGGTGCTTGTGCTCGGCTTCGTCGTCCTCGACGCGCTGACCCCGGGGGACCTGCGCCGGCAGGTCTACGTGGAGCGCCACGGCGGGGCCGCGCTGCTGCTGGCCGCGAACCACCTGTCGCTGGCCGTCATCGTCGTCACCGCCATCCTCACCAGCGCCGACGCGCTCGCGCAGGGTCTGGTCGACTCCGCCGTCTACGGGCTGCTCGGCATCGCCCTGCAGGCCGTCGCCCTGCGGGTGCTCGACGCCGTGGTGCCCGGCCACCTGGGGGCGCTGGTGAGCGAGCGGGCCACCGGAGCGGCGTGGGCCGTCGCCGCGACCCTGGTCGCCGTGGGGGCGGTGAACGCCGCCGCCCTGTCGTAGTGGCCACAGCCGGGTCGTCCCGCCTGTCGCGGGCGCTGCTACTGGCCGCGGTCTCGGCCTGCGCCGCCTGCGGGCTGGTCTACGAGCTCTGCCTGCTCACCCTCGGCGCGAGCGTCACCGGCGGCGGCATCACCCAGACCTCGCTGATCGTCGCCGGGTACGTCGCGGCGCTCGGCCTGGGGGCGCTGCTCGTCAAGCCGCTCGTGCCGCACGCGGCGGTCGCCTTCGTCGCGGTCGAGACCGTGCTCGGCCTGGTCGGGGGGCTCAGCGCGGCCGCGCTGTACGCGGCGTACTCCTTCTACGGCGGGGGCGGCGCGGTGCTGGTCGTGTTCACCGTCGTGCTCGGCGCCCTGGTCGGCGCCGAAGTCCCGCTGCTCATGACGCTGCTGCAGGGCGGTCACGACCGGGCCGACGCCGAGACGTCCGGCCGGCTGCTGGCCGACCTCAACGCGGCCGACTACGGCGGCGCGCTCGTCGGCGGGCTGGCCTGGCCCTTCCTGCTGCTCCCGCTCGCCGGGCAGGTGCGCGGCGCGGCCCTCACCGGCCTGGTGAACCTGGCGGCCGCGGTGCTCGCGCTGTGGCTGGTGAGGGCGGAGCTGCCGCGCTCCGCCCGGCGCGCCGGACCGGCCGCCCTGCTGGGATGCGCGGCGCTGCTCGGCGTACTGCTCGTCCGGTCGTCCGACGTCGAGGTGACCGCGCGGCAGCGGCTGTACGCCGACCCCGTCGTGCACGCCGAGCGGACGCGCTACCAGGAGGTGGTGCTCACCCGGCGCTCCGGCGACGTCCGGCTCTACCTGGACGGCGACCTGCAGTTCAGCAGCCGGGACGAGCACCGCTACACCGAGGCGCTCGTGCACCCGGCGTTGGCCCGCGACCCCCGGCGCGTCCTGGTGCTCGGGGGCGGAGACGGCCTCGCCGCACGGGAGGTGCTGCGCCACCCGTCGGTCGAGGAGGTCGTGCAGGTCGAGCTCGACCCGCAGGTGCTGCGACTCGCCCGGACCCGGCTGGCCGGGCTCAACCAGGGCGCCCTGGACGACCCCCGCGTGCGGGTCGTGGTCGCGGACGCGTTCCGCTGGCTGCGCTCGGCGCCGGCCGGCGGCTTCGACGCTGTCGTGGTCGACATGCCCGACCCCGACACCCTGACGCTGGGGCGGCTGTACTCCCGCGAGTTCTACCGGTGGGTCGCGCGTGTCCTCGCCGCCGACGGGTTAGCGGTCGTCCAGTCGGGCAGCCCCTACGGCACGCCCACCGCCTACTGGCGCACCGTGTCGACCCTGCGCTCCGCGGGATTCGGCGCGACGCCGTTCCACGTCGACGTCCCGAGCTTCGGTGACTGGGGGTTCACCCTGGTCGCCCACGACCGGGCGCCGCTGCAGCGGCTGTCCGCGGCGGCGCCGCGCCTGCGCTTCCTGTCGCAGGAGGTCCTCGACGCAGCAACGGCGTTCGGCCGCGACCGCGCCCCCCGGGTGCTGCCGCCCTCCACCCTGGACCGGCCGCGCGTCGTCGAGGACCTGCGGCACGGCTGGGACGGCCACTGACCCGGCGGAGCCGGCGACCGGGCGCTGGCGGCCGCCGGGACCCGGGCGTCGAGGGCCCGCGACGGCACGGACCCCGGGTGCTGTGACGGTCCAGGGGGGAGCGCTAAGTTCCTCACGTGGCGAACCTTGAGCGGCACAAGCGGCTGTCGGCGGACGAGCGTGATTCCCTGGGCGGGCGCCTGGAGGAGTCCTACAAGCAGGGGCGGAGCCTGGCCGAGCTCGCCGACGAGCACGGCACGAGCGCCGGTCGGGTGCGGCTGATCCTGCTGGAGCGCGGTGTGACCCTGCGCTCCCGCGGCGGCGCCGTGCGCAAGCCCGACCCGGACCGGCAGGACCGGGCCATGAAGTTGGCGAGCGAGTACACCGCGGGTGCCTCGCTGCAGCAGCTCGCCGAGAAGCACGGCATCAGCGCGACGACCGCGCGCACGCTGGTGCAGCTCGGCGGCGGCACGCTGCGCGCCCGCGGCGGCCGCGCCGGCCGAGGGCAGTAGCCCGACTCCGCGGAGGCCCGCCGGGCTCAGCTCCCGGGCACCTCCTCGACGCGGGCGAGCGTGCTCGCCGCGACACGGCGCACGACGACCTCGCGCGGCCGGCCGACCACGTGCACGGTGCGCCGGAGCACGATCCACGCCCCGGCCTCGACGTCGACCCGGTCGGCCTCGATCAGCTCCGTCGTGCAGACGCAGACGCAGCCGGTGCCGTCGGACGGCGTCCCGCCCGGGCGGTCGTCCGGGCACGGGTGCGCCGAGTCGTGCGTGTGGGCGGGGACGTCGGTGGACCAGGTCAGGCGGTACTGCGGCACGGGTCGGCCTTCCGTCGGGCAGCGGTGCCGGCCGACGCCGGACGCGCTGCGGGAGCTCGACCCTCCGCGGCACAGCCTGGCACGCGGCACCGACAGGACGCGGGCCGGCGACCGGCGGGGGCAGGATGTCCGGGTGCCGCTCCCCGCCCGCCGCGGCGCCCCTGGCCGCTCCCGCTTCGCCGCGCTGCTCCGCGAGGCGACGGAGCAGGGGTGGGTGCCGGTCACCGGCGACGGGCTGCGTCCGGTCGGGCCGCTGCGCGACCTGCCGGCCGCCGACCGGCGCGTGGTCGACGCCGGTGCCGGCCGACGGGTGACGCTCGCCCGGAGCCCGTACGACGGCATCCCCCTGCACGAGCTGTGCGCGGTGAGCGTGCTGCAGTCGGCCGGCAGCCGACGGGTGTCCCTCGTCGACGTCGGCGAGGAGTCGCCGGGACGCCGGGAGCAGACCCGCCGCGGCCGCACGACCCACCGGATCGCCTGCAGCGGCGCCCGCCACACCGTGCGGGTCGACGCCGACGGCCCGGTCGCCGTCGCCCACCCCGGGCTCGACCTCGAGGCCGAGGCGGTGGGGGTGGCGCTCGGCATGACCGCGTCGGCCTGCGTCCAGCTGCTGCTCGACTGGCCCCGCCGCGACGTGCGCCTGGACGAGCGGCTGGAGGCGGCGCGCACGCTGCACCGGCTGGCCGCCTGGGAGGACGCCCCGACGGTCGTCGCCGACGTCGCTCTCGCCGCCTGGCTGTCCCCGCAGGAGGCGGGACGCTGGGAGCAGGCCGGCCTGTCCGTGGTCGACGCAGTCGTGTGGCGCTGGCACGGCGTCCGCGACCCCGCCGAGGTGGGGCGCTGGCGCGCGCTGGGCTGCGACCCCGGACAGGCGCAGGCCGTGCTCGAGACGGGGGTCGACCTGCCCTCGCTCGACCCGTGGCTGGCCGCCGGTACGCCGGCGCCGGTGGCCGCGCTGCTCGTGCGGGGCGGGGCCGAGCGCCCCGGGCGGCTGCGCCGGCGCTGAGCTCCCGCTCCTGACCGCCGCTCCTGGGCAGCGCTCCTGGGCCACCGCTCCTGGCTAGCGCTCCTGGTCGGTGGGCCGCACGAGGATCTCGTTGACCGCGACGTGCGGCGGCTGGGTCACGGCGTACAGCACCGCGGCGGCGACGTCCTCGGCCTGCAGCGGGCGCATCTGCGCGTAGAAGCCGAGGGTCTGCTCCTTGGTGCCGGCGTGGGTGATGTGGTCGGGCAGCTCGGTGGCGACGGCGCCCGGCTCGACGACGACCACGCGCACCCCCCGGGCGGTGACCTCCTGCCGCAGCGACTCGGAGAAGGCGTTGACCGCCCACTTGCTCGCGTTGTAGACGCCGGCACCAGACCGTGCCGTGCGCCCGGCCACGGACGACAGCTGCACGACCGCGCCCTGGCGGGCCAGCAGGTGCGGGAGCGCGGCGTGCGTCATGTACATCAGCCCGAGCACGTTGGTCGAGAGCATCCGCCGCCAGTCCTCGGTGTCGGCGTCCTCGATCGGCCCCAGCAGCATGACGCCGGCGTTGTTGACGAGCACGTCGAGGCCGCCGAGCTCGGTGACCGTGCGCTCCACCGCGTCGCGGCAGGCCGCCTCGTCGGTGACGTCGAGCTCGAGCGGGAGGAGCCGGCCCCCGTCGCGCTGCACCCGCTGCTGCAGGGCGGCGAGCCGGTCGACGCGGCGTGCGCCGGCGGTCACCGCCGCTC
>JALYMN010000301.1 GCA_030773675.1 Actinomycetota bacterium | reverse complement strand
CCTCGAGCACCGGCGCCCGGTAGTCCGTGCCGACGGTGCGCGAGCCCTCGACCCAGGGGCCGAGCTCGGGCTGGGGGAACTTCGCGTGCTTCTCCTTCAGGACGATGCCGTACGAGTTGCCCGACTGCAGGTGCTTGATGAGCACCTTGCGCGCCACCTCGTCCTCCCTGCCCTCAGGGATCGGGAAGTAGATCCGCAGGAACGAGTTGGAGTAGCGGTCGAAGACCGCGGGGACCCCGTCCTCCTCCAGGAGGTGGATGTCCTCCAGCCAGTTGAGGTCCTGACCCGGCGTGGCCGCCATGAGGTCGACGTCCTCGACGAGAGACATGTCCTCCTGGTAGGGGAACCGCCGGCCGCTGAGCGTCTCGGCGTCGATCGCCCGCGTCGGACCCTGGCTCTTCGCGGGATCGGCGGGGACCGCGTCGCTGCGGGCCATCAGCCCCCCTCCCCGCTGGCCGAGTCGCGCGTCTGCCCGACCCGCTCGCTCTCGGGCAGGTAGTCGATCGGGTTCTCGATGTAGCGCTCGAGCATGGTCTTGATCTCGTTGAGCGTGCGCTCCTCGGTCACGCCCGGCGTGTACTGCGTGCCCGCCAGCGGCACCCGGGCCATCGCCGCGGACTCCACGGTCAGGGCCGCCAGGTCCTCGGGCTCGAGGTTGTGGATGTTCGTCTTGCCGCAGGCGCGGGCGAGCACCTGGACCTCGAGGGTCAGGGCGTGCAGCCAGTTGTAGACGCGCTGCGCGGCCTCGTCGACCTTGAGTCGCTTGCGCAGCTCGGGGTCCTGGGTCGTGACCCCGACCGGGCAGCGTCCCGTGTGGCAGTGGTAGCACTTGCCGGCGGGCACGCCCATCGTGCCCTCGTAGTCGGTGACGCCGGGGATCTCCTTGTTGCAGTTCAGCGCGATCATCGCCGCCGAGCCCACGGCCACCGCCTTCGCCCCGAGCGCGAGGCACTTCGCGATGTCGCCGCCGTTGCGGATGCCGCCGGCCACGACGAGGTCGACCTCGTCGGCGACGCCGACGTCCTCCAGCGCGCGGCGGGCCTCGGGGATCGCGGCCATCAGGGGGATCCCGGTCTCCTCCGTCGCGATGTGCGGGCCGGCACCGGTGCCGCCCTCCATGCCGTCGAGGTAGATGATGTCCGGGCCGCACTTGGCGGCCATGCGCACGTCGTCGTAGACGCGGCTGGCCCCGATCTTGAGCTGGATCGGGATCTCGTAGTTCGTCGCCTCCCGGACCTCTTGGATCTTCAGCGAGAGGTCGTCCGGGCCCAGCCAGTCGGGGTGGCGGGCCGGGGACCGCTGGTCGATGCCGGCGGGCAGGGACCGCATCTCGGCGACCTGCTCGGTCACCTTCTGGCCCATGAGGTGGCCGCCCAGGCCCACCTTCGCGCCCTGCCCGATGAAGAACTCGACCGCGTCGGCGAGCATGAGGTGGTGCGGGTTGAACCCGTACCGGCTCTGGATGACCTGGTAGAACCACTTCGTCGACAGGTCGCGCTCGGGCGGGATCATGCCGCCCTCGCCGGAGCAGGTGGCCGTGCCCGCCATCGACGCGCCCTTGGCCAGGGCCATCTTCGCCTCGATGGAGAGGGCGCCGAAGCTCATGCCCGTGATGTAGACCGGGATGTCGAGCTCGAGCGGCTTCTTGGCGTAGCGGGCGCCGAGGACCGTCTTCGTCTCGCACTTCTCGCGGTAGCCCTCGATCACGAAGCGCGTGAGGGTGCCGGGGAGGAAGACGAGGTCGTCCCAGTGCGGGATCTTCTTGAACACCGAGAAGCCGCGCATCCGGTAGCGGCCGAGCTCGGCCTTCATGTGGATGTCGTTGACGACCTCGGGCGTGAAGATCTGGCTGTGCCCGAGGATCGTGCGCTTGTCGGGTGAGGTCTCAGACATCTCGTTCTCCTAGAGCATGAGCTTGCGCTCGCCCGGCTCAAGCGTGTCGTAGTTGTAGAGCTTCTTGCCGCACACGAACTTCTGGAACTCGGGAGGCGCCCCGAGGCCGTGGATGCGGAACTTGCGCGCGATCATCTCGGTGTCCGCGTCGGTCCACTCGCCGGGGACGCAGTCCACGCCGAGCGACTTGATCCTGCCCGCGACGTAGATCTCGCCGTCGTACATCGAGTCGCCCAGGCCGGGGCCGACGTTGCCGCAGAGGATCTGGCGACCCCGCTGCAGCATGAAGCCGGTCATCGAGCCGGCGTCGCCGAGGGCGATGACGGTCCCGCCCTTCTGGTCGATCCCGGTGCGGGCGCCGACGCGCCCCTTGATGACGATGTCACCGCCCCGCAGCGCCGCCGCGGTCAGCGACCCGGCGTTGCCGTCGACGACCACGACGCCGGACATCATGTTCTCGGCCAGCGACCATCCCACGCGGCCCTTGATGTGCACCTCCGGGCCATCGATGAGACCGCAGGCGAAGTAGCCCAGGCTTCCGTCGAAGGTGATCTTGCAGCGGGTGAGGAGGCCCACCCCGAGCGAATGGCGCGCGGAGGGGTTCAGGACGGTCACGTCCTTGATGCCCATCTCGTAGAGCAGCCAGCGCAGCTCGAGGTTGACCTTGCGCGGGCTCATGTCCTTCGCGTCGAACACCGCCCGGTCCCCGTCGATGTCGGAGACCTTCGCGACGGTCTCGTCGAGCTCGACGAGACCGCGCGCGTCGTACTTGAGGCCGCTTACCGCTGCCACACCATCACCTCGCCCTCGAAGGGGTCGTACGTGTCGATCTCGCGGCCGACCACGGCACGGATCGCGATCTCCTCGGACGCGAGCGCGACGATGTCGTCGCTCTCGTAGAGCACGAGCGGCTTCGCCGCGAGCTCGTCCTTGGCCATGCCGAGGGCGTCCTCGGTTACGCAGATGTAGGTGAAGACCCCGTCGAGGTCCTCCATGCTCTCGCGCATCGCGTCCTCGAGCGACATGCCCTCGGCCAGCTTGTGGGCGAGGTACACGGCGATGACCTCCGAGTCGTTCTTCGACGCGAAGCGGTGGCCGGCGCGCTCGAGGCGGCGCATCCAGCCGTGGTAGTTCGTGAGCTGCCCGTTGTGGACGACGGCCACGTCCGGGAAGGGGTACGACCAGTACGGGTGCGCCCCGGCGATGTCCACGTCGGACTCCGTCGCCATGCGCACGTGGCCGATGGCGTGGCTGCCGCGCATCGCGCCGAGGTGGTACTCCGAGGCCACCGTCTCCGCGTCGCCCAGGTCCTTGATGATCTCGAGCGAGTGCCCGAGGGAGAGGACCTCGGCGCCCTTGACGTCCTCCACCCGGTCGGCGAGCTCCTTGAGGTCGCCGTCGAAGGCGAAGCGCAGGTCGAAGGCGTAGGCCATCTCGTCGACCGGCGGCTTGCCCCCGGCCCGGTCGGCCCCGGCCGCCCCGTCCTCTCCCGAGCGCCCGTCACCGGGCGTCTCCGGGTCGGTGTCGTGGTCCTTGACGCGCACGTCCCCGTCGAGGACGCGCGCGCCGACGGCCTTGATGCGCCGCTCCACCTCGGCGCGGTTGCGCCGCAGGCGGTCGGCGAACTCGAAGTCACGCGGGGCGTTGGCCTCGGCCAGCTTCACGCGGATGATGTAGTCGTCGGAGGGCGGCCCGTACAGGGCGTACCCCGTCGAGTCCGGCCCCCGGTGCTTCATGGACTGAAGCATGCGGGTCATCTCCGACCCGATCTGGCTGGGGCCATCCCTGTGGATGATCCCCGCGATCCCACACATCGGCTGCTCTGTGCTCCGTT
>JALYMN010000300.1 GCA_030773675.1 Actinomycetota bacterium | reverse complement strand
TTGTCCTCGTACTCGTCGTAGGCGTTGCGCGCCTGCCGCCGGGCGACCGCCCGCGCCTCGAGGTAGGCCTCCCAGCCGCCGTTGTAGAGCCGCGCAGTGCGGCTCGGCGCGTCGAGGTCGAGCACGCTCGTGATCGTCCGGGCGAGGAACTCCCGGTCGTGGCTCACGACGACCAGCCCGGCCTGCAGCCCGAGCACGAACGCCTCGAGCCGCTCCAGCCCGGCGAAGTCGAGATCGTTGGTCGGCTCGTCGAGCAGGAACACGTCGTAGCGGCTGAGCAGGACGCTGGCCAGCGAGGCCCGCGCGGCCTGCCCGCCGGACAGGGTGACGGTCTCGGCGTCGAGCAGGTCCGGCGGCAGGCCGAGGTCGGCGCAGACCTCCTCGGCGCGCTCCTCGAGGTCGGCGCCGCCGAGGGCGAGCCAGCGCTCGAGCGCGGTGCTGTAGGCGTCGTCGGCGCCCGGAGCGCCCTCGCTGAGCCGCGCGGTCGCGGCGTCCAGGGCGGTGGAGGCGGCGGTCACCCCGGTCCGCCGGTCGAGGAAGGCGGCGAGCGTCTCGCCCGCACGCCGGTCGGGCTCCTGCGGCAGCAGCCCGACGGTCGCCTGCGGGGGCGCGAGCGCGACCGTGCCGGCGTCCGGCTCGAGCCCGCCGGCGAGCGCGGCGAGCAGTGTCGACTTGCCGACGCCGTTCGGGCCGACGACGCCGGCCCGGGTGCCGGGCGCGACGGTGAGCGAGACCTCCGACAGCACGAGCGACGCTCCACGGACGACGGTGAGCCCGCTGGCGACGAGGGTCGCGGTCACGCGCCGAGCACCGCGCCGAGGTCGAAGCGCACCGGGCGCTCGAGCTGGGCGTAGGTGCAGGAGGTCGGGTCGCGGTCCGGCCGCCAGCGCGCGAACTGCGCGGTGTGCCGGAACCGCGCGCCCTCCATGTGGTCGTAGCCGACCTCGACGACGAGCTCGGGCCGCAGCGGCACGAACGAGGTGTCCTTGTCGCGGTTCCAGCGGCTCGGCTCGCCGCCGGGCACCCGCTCGCTCGCCGCCTCGCCGAGCCACGGGTGCGACTCGCCCTCGCCGAGCAGGTACGGCGCCAGCTCGTCGACCAGCGCCTTGCGCCGGGCCATCGGGAACGACGCGGCCACGCCGACGTGCTGCAGCCGGCCGGCATCGTCGTACAGGCCGAGGACCAGGCTGCCGACGACCGGCCCGCTCTTGTGCCAGCGGTACGCGCCGACCACGCAGTCGGCGGTGCGGGCGTGCTTGACCTTGCGCATCACCCGCTGGTCCTGGTGGTAGGGCTCGCCGACCGGCTTGGCGACCACCCCGTCGAGCCCGGCGCCCTCGAACAGGTCGAACCACTCGCGGGCGAGCGCCGGGTCGTCGGTGGCGGGGGTGAGGTGCACCGGCGGGCGTGCCGACGCGAGCGCCTCCTCCAGCCGGGCGCGCCGGACCGAGAACTGCTGCGCCGACAGGTCCTCGTCGCCAAGGGCCAGCAGGTCGAAGGCGACGAAGGACGCCGGCGTGGTGTCGGCGAGCATGCGGATGCGCGACGCGGCTGGGTGGATGCGCTGGAGCAGGGCCTCGAAGTCCAGGCCGCTCGCGGTTGCGATGACGATCTCGCCGTCGACGACGCAGCGCTCGGGCAGCTGGGCCCTCACCGCCTCGACGACGTCCGGGAAGTAGCGGGTGAGCGGGCGCTCGTTGCGGCTGCCGAGCTCCACCTCGTCGCCGTCGCGGAACACGATGCAGCGGAAGCCGTCCCACTTGGGCTCGTACAGGTAGGCGCCCGTCGGCACGTCCGGCACGCTCCTGGCGAGCATCGGCCGCACGGGCGGCAGCACAGGCAGGTCCACGCGGAGCAGTCTGCCCGCCGCCGGTGCTCGGACCGGCGACCCGCCGCCCGACACCCGCTCCGGCCACCGCTTCATGCCCCTCGTCCCCGTTGCCCGCCGATGATGCACGACCGGCACCCCCTCGCGCTCCTGCACCGGCCACTGTCCCCGACCGCTGGGGTGGAGACGGGCCTCGTGAAGGGAATGCCCTCGTCGCCCGGAGCCGCGGTGCTCCGTCGTCGTCGTGGAGGTGGAGAATGTCGATGATGCACTTCGAGCCGTTCCGCTCGTTCCGGGACCTGGACCGGCTGTCCAGCCAGCTGCTGTCCGGGACCCGCACTCCGTTGGGCATGCCGATGGACGTTTGGCGCGAGGGCCAGGCCTACCACGTGGCGCTGGACGTGCCCGGCGTCGACGCCGACAGCATCGACCTGCAGGTGGAGCGCAACACCCTCACCGTGACGGCGCAGCGCTCGCCGCTGTTCCGCGGCGCGCAGCAGCAGGGCGGGCAGGGCGGCGGCCAGGCCCCCGGCGCGGGGCAGGGCGACGACGGCTCGTCGGTGCTCGTCGCCGAGCGTCCGATGGGGACCTTCACCCGGCAGCTCGTGCTCGGCGAGGGGCTGGACACCACCGGTGTGCAGGCCGACTACACCGATGGCGTGCTGCACCTGACCATCCCGCTGGCCCAGCAGGCGCAGCCGCGCCGCATCCAGGTCGGGCAGGGCGGTCGCGCCGGACAGGGTGGCGGGCAGCCGCAGGTGATCCAGGGCACCACGACGCAGACCGGACCGGTCGCCCAGGGCCCGACGGGCAAGGGCGGCGGGCAGTAGTGGGGCGCTCCCCGTCCCGCGTGTCAGGTCGCGCGGGACGGGGAGGGCAGCGCCGTGCGGACGGACCTCTCGGTGGCGCTGGTCTGCGGGCGCGACGAGCCGCGGCGCGACGGCGTCGCCGACTACGTGCACCGCCTGGCGGCCGCCCTGGCCGCGCACGGCGTCTC
>JALYMN010000299.1 GCA_030773675.1 Actinomycetota bacterium | reverse complement strand
CGCCAGCTTCAGCCGCAGTCCGATGCCGACCGCGCCCGCGTGGATGGTCTGGCGGCACAGAGGAGCCAGCAGGGGGCCGACCTCGGCGACGGTCGCGACACACCGGGCGTGCTCGCCGTGCCGCTAGGCGCCGCTCCTGAGGACGGCAGCCGGCGCACCACAGTGCCGACTTCGACATCGACGAGGGCGTACTCCCGGCGGGCGTCGCCGCCTTGACGGCGGCCGCCCTCGCCCTCGCCCGTGACGCCGTCGTCCGGTAGCGCTGTCAGTCCGGCTGGTCACCCGCCGCCGTCCGCGACCGTGCGGTTCCGAGACCTCTGCTGTGGCTGCGCTCGGCGGCCCCGGTCCGCTGCGCCGTGCCGGCGAGCAGAAGCGCCCGCTACGGAGCGATCCGCATCGGTCGCCTGCCTGGTGCTTGCGCAGCGCCGTGCGCGCTCACCGAGCGCCCGGCACGCCGCCTGACGACCCGCGCCCGTGAAACGCTCGCATCTGCCGTCAGGCGCCCGTCCCGCCCCTCGTGTACCGGCCGATGAAATCCGCGCCTGGCCGGCGTCAGCATGAGGACGGGGCGGACGGCCGAGGAGTTGTGCACATGGTCGACAGCGTCAGCGCCACCGCCGTCATCGATGCCCCAGCGGACGTCGTCTTCAGCGTGCTTGCCGATCCAGCCACGCATGCCGCGATCGACGGCACGGGTTGGGTGCGTGGACCTGTCGACAGCGGCCCCCTGGCAGCGGTCGGGCAGGTCTTCCGGATGATCATGTACCACGAGGACCACCCCGACGGCTTCTACCGCACGGCAAATCGGGTCCGCGTGTTCGAGCGACCCACGGCCATCTCGTGGGAGCCGGGCTACGACCCCGGGGACGGCAAGTTGCGCTTCGGCGGCTGGGTCTGGCGCTACGATCTAGCGCGGGTAGGGCCGTCCAGGACCGACGTCACGCTGTCCTACGACTGGTCGGCGGTCCCGGACTCGGTCCGCGAGTACCTCCACTTCCCGCCGTTCCCGCCAGGCCACCTCGACGACTCGCTCGCCCACCTCGCCGCGTTCATCACGACGTGAGGTCGCACTCCTCTGCCGCTGGGCGGCGCGGTGGTGGCCGCGGTCATCCCTGCCCGTTACACCCCGCTCGGGGGCCTCGTGCGGATGACGAGCGGCCCGGCGGTGTGACACTGCGGCCATGGTCCGGACTGGGAAACGGGCACAGGCGCTGGCGGCGCTGTTGACCGAAGCCGGCCTGGCCGTGATCGACACGCGCCCGCCTCCGCCGCGGTTGGAGACCCTGCCGTCGGAGCTGCGCGCCGACGTGCTGGACCTGTACCGGTCGCTCGGCGGGCGCCCTGACCGGCCGCTGCAGCCCGGCGCATGGGACCTCGCTCTGGCGGGCGGCGACGTGGTCGAACTCGACGAGGAGTTGCACTTCAACCGGTACCGCGCCCGGACGCTCGAGCGCTCCTGGTCACAAGGGCGGCCATGGCACGACGCCTATTTGGTGATGTGCCAGTCATATGAGCGGGAGTGCGCCAGCGCCGGGTCCTGGGGTATGCGCTGGACGAACTCGTCGTGCGAGGCGATGTTCGGGCGGGCGGGACCCGCCGGCGATCTGGGGGCATCTGGCGGGGCGCCCCGCTGGAAGCAGCGCGCCCTCTACGACGCCGTGAAGGACGCGCACGCAGCAACGGGGACCGGCCCGAGGCTGATCCGGCTGGCGGTGCATGACGACCTGGCGGGGGCACCGTTGGGCGCTGTCCTGCGCGGCAGGGCCCAGGCCGCCCCGGGGGAGATCCGCAAGCTGGTCGGCCGGCGCACCGCCTGAAGGCGTGGCGTCCCGCGGCCGCCGCACGTCAGGAGGGCTACCGGTCTCCGTGCAGAAGCCCGTTCTGATCGTGGCGCCGGGGAGCGGAGGAGCCGTCCCGACCCGGACCTCGCGCTACGCCTGCTGGACGCGGCGCGTGATGGGGTGAAGAGGCCCTGGCCGGTGCGCAGCGGTTGCGGCTGGCCGGTGGAGGTGCCGGCGTCGACCGACCAGCGGCCCGGTCGCTCGACCACGAAGGACGTCTCGACAACGCCTGCCTGCGCGAACCACTCGCGGAGGCGCGGGGTGAGGTCCGGCGCGCGTGTCGACCGGGTCCAGACGACGGCGGTGGGCGGTGTGCACAGCTGCGGGACAGCGCGCATCGTGCGGCGGACGCGTCCGTCGGGGACGTTGCCGGGGTGCGGCGTGACAGAGGGTCCCCGGCGTCACGACCTCGTGAACGTGAGGTGGGTGACGCCGCTGGGTGTGGACACCGCCTCGATGTCGTAGTCCGCCTCGAGAGCTTCGAGGCCGTCCCACAGCCGCACTCCGCGGCCGAGCACGATCGGCACCTGGACCAGGTGGACGTGATCGACGAGCCCCGCCGCGATGAAGTCGCGGGCGACGGTCGGGCCGCCGCCGATGCGCACGTCCTGGCCGGCTGCGCCTCGCGCGCGACGTCGAGGGCCTCAGCCGGTGAGGCGTCGAGGAAGTGGAAGGTCGTCCCGCCGGCCATCTCGATCGGCGCCCGCGGCCGGTGGGTGAGCACGAAGGTCGGCGTGTGGAACGGCGGGTTCGGGCCCCACCACCCTGTCCAGTCGGCGTCGTCCTGCCAGCCCGGGGGGCCGAACTTGCCTGCGCCCATGATCTCGGCGCCGATGCCCGGCTCGTGCTGCTGGGCGAACGCGTCGTCGACGCCGGCGGTGCCGCCCTTGCGTCCCAGGGTCGGGGCGCCGAAGCGGGTGGCGATCATCCACTGGTGCAGCCGGTGGCCGGCGTGGCCCATGGGGGCGTCGGGTGCCTGGCCCTCACCGGTGGCGAATCCGTCCAGCGACATGGAGAGGTTGTGAATGCGGGTCCGTGTCATCTGCTCCCTCCGTCTGCTCAACTGCTTGGTGCCGGTGGAGACCTCGGGCCTCGGCATCCGTCCCGACAGGGACCTTGCCATGTACCGCCCGCCACCGACCGCCACAGCCGTGGGTAGCGACGTGAGCGGAGCAGAAGCTGCCCGTTCCGCTCGGAGGGGGTCACGGGTCTTCTGCTCGGACGCGACCGGATCGCGTCCTCGTGTCGACTCCGTCGTAGGGAGCATCAGCGACGAGCAGACGATCTTCGCACATCCTGAGGTCGCACAGTGCGAAGAGGAGCTTCGCGACACCTGCAGTTGCCGCTGGTTGCAGTGCCTGTGGACCGTGATGGCCATGAGCACCGCGCCGGCACGGGCGGTGCCAGGACCGGCGGGTCGGCGTCGGGCTGTCCCGCCGTGCGGTGGA
>JALYMN010000298.1 GCA_030773675.1 Actinomycetota bacterium | reverse complement strand
GCGTACTGGGTGGTGACCCAGTCGGCGATGTCGTCGGCGCTGACCTGCCGGGCCTGGTCCAGCGGGATGCCCTGCAGCACGCCCATCGCCGAGAAGCTGCCGCGGCGCACGCCGGTGGGCAGGGAGGACACGAGGGCGGCCAGCGTCCTGGAGCTGGGGCCAACAGACATGCCGCGGTGGTCCTTGCCGCGCAGGTACCGGCCCACCGCGCGGGCGGCGTTGACCCCGGAGTCGAAGTCCACCAGGTAGCGGGCCGCGCGCAGCGGGGCGCTCATGCCGGCGCCCCCTTCAGCAGCGGCCGGACGATCCGGGCCAGACGCTCCGGCGCCGACCAGTTCACCGTGTGTCCGACCCCCGGGACCTCCTCCAGACGGCCGTCGGGCAGCGTGCGGGCGACCTCCTCGGCCCACCGGCGGGGGATGACGGGATCACGGCCGCCGCGGACGACGATGGCAGGCACCGGTACGCGCGGCAGCTTGCGCTCGATCGGATCGGTGAGCACGTAGCCGAACGTCTCGACATACCGCCGCGCGCCGCAGGCGATCCAGGCCGGCACGAGAGCGAGACCGAGGGTGGGGCGCTCCCACGGTGAGTTGGCAACCAGCCGCGCGACCTGCTGCGGCGCCGAGCGGGCGCGCTCGTCGACGGTGGGCCCGACCAGCACCAGGGGGCCGAGCAGCTCCGGGGAGTGCACCGCCAAGTCCACGGCCACCTGGCACCCCGTCGAGTTGGCGACGAGCACGGCGCCACCCCGGGCGGTCGCCCGCAGCCAGTCGGCCAGCGCCTGCGACAGGCCCCGGACGTCCAGTGCGCGCACCGGCCCACGGGTGCGGCCGAACCCGGGCAGGTCGGGGGCGACCACCCGGGCGTCCCGGCGCAGCGCGCGGGCCAGCGGCTGAAAGTAGCCGTGCGAGCAACCCAGCCCGTGCACGCACACCACGGTTGGAGCGTCGGCCGGCCCGAGCAGCGCGGCGTGGACACGGGTTCCGGCGACCGCCGTGAACTCGTGGTGGTCCCAGCGGGTCAGCGGCCCCATCGGCGGGCCATCACCGCACCACCGGCGAGCAGGGCGGCCGTCGACGCGACGCGGCGCAGCGCCGTCTGGCGCCGGCCGTGCCAGCCCCCGGACACCGACCCGGTGCCAGGCGCGGGCTCGAAAAGGTTGCCGGAGGTGGCCGGCGCCGGCTTGGTCCGGTACAGGTGCATCTTGTCCACCTGCAGCGCCATCATCCGCTCGGCGAGCCCCGGCGCGAGCTTGGACTGCATCAGGAGGTTGCGGGCCATCGGCCCAACCAGCACCTCGCGGCGGGGCACCCGGATGAGGTTGACGATGATACGCGCAACCCGTTCGGCCGAGTACACCGGCGGCATGGCTTTGGCCTTGCGACCGGTGTAGTTCGCGGTGTGGTCGAAGAACGGCGTGTCGATCGTCGGCGGCATCACCGTGCAGACCTTGACACTCTTCGCGCCGTCCAGTCGCAGCTCCTGGCGCAGGCTGGCGCTGAGCACCCGGACCGCGGCCTTCGCCATCGAGTAGGCGTGGGTGTACGGCTGGGGGACGACGGCGACGACCGAGGAGACGTTGATCAGCACGCCCTTGCCCTGGTCCCGCAGGTACGGAAGGACGGCGCGGGCGCCGTGCACGTACCCCATTACGTCGACGTCGAGGATCCGGCGGAACTCCCCCAGCGGGATCTCCAGGAACGGGGCGAACGCGGTGACCGCCGCGCAGTTGACCCATACGTCAATCCGCCCGAACCGCTCCACCGCCTGACGCGCCAGCGCCGCCACCGCGTCGGCGTCGGTCACGTCGGTCGGCACGGCCAGCGCCTCGCCGCCGACGGCCTCGCACTCCTTCGCCACCTCGGCCAACGCCTCCTCGCGGCGGGCCGCGAGCACCACGGCGGCCCCCGCCGACGCGCAGGCCAGCGCCGTTGCGCGACCGATGCCGCTGGACGCGCCCGTGACCACAACGACCGAGTCCTTCACCCGCATGTTTGGGGCGGTTCCCGGCCTGCGGATGGGAAAACGGCTCTACGCCACCAAGCGTGGTGAGCGGCCTCGGATCGGGGTGGCAGGGGCAGCTTGCCCAGGGGACGGTGCGCCAGTCGAGGCCGACGGTCAGCAGCAGGCGGAGGCGGTAGTTGGCAGGTTGCGGAAGCCGTGGCCGACGCGCTGACCTTCTTGATCAGCGCGTTGGTCGCCTCGGTCGGGCCGTTGCTGACGCCGGTGCGGCCGGTCGGGGTCCAGTAGGCCAGGAGTTCGTCGTGCCAGGCGTCAGGGTGCGGCCGAGCCGGGTCAGCTCGGGGACGTCGGACCGGGCGCACCCGGTCGAGGATCTTGTACAGGCGGTGCTGGGCGTCGGCCCGGTCGTGGGAGCGGGCGTAGAGGAGCTGCAGTTCCTGGGCGGCCATGTAGGCCTGCGCGAGCTGCCCGGACGGGTCGCCGACGGTCAGCGCCAGCTCGATGCGCGCCCACTGCCGCGCGGTGGTGCTGAGCAGGCCGCGGCGCAGATCGCGGCGGACCCGGTAGAGCGGGTCGTCGCGGCGTCCGCGCCGGCCCAGCGTCTCCTGTTGCCGGCGCCCGGCGCGACGATGAGCGTGCTGGTCGACGAGAGGGACTGCCGCCCGCCCTGGGCTTCACGCCTATCCGCTGACCACACACACCTCCGGGGAGTCATCGCGCACCTGGTGTTCGGCCTCGCGGTCGCCGCCGTCACCGAGGCAGTTCGGGCTGCCTCCGCCGACGGCCCTGACGGGCGGTTGAAGGCGGCGCACGAGCCTCGTCGCTGGCCCTGGGGCCACAGCGGGGCCACAAGCGAGTGGCAGCGGCTGGAAGACAGTGGAAGCCGGTGGAGGGCCGTTGTAGCAGGTCGCTGGGCTGTGCCCGGCATCTCGCCAGGTCGGCCTCTGGGCCGCAGGACTTCTACATCTAGCAACCCTCT
>JALYMN010000297.1 GCA_030773675.1 Actinomycetota bacterium | reverse complement strand
CCTCCCGCTTGACGAGGGCCTCGCGGTGGTGCGGGCTCAGCAGGGACAGGGCATGGCGCACCAGCGCGGCGTCCTCCGCCCGCACGACCGGGGGCGGGTGCGTGGCAGGGGGACGCGCGCTCTGCGCCCCCAGCTGCGGCGTGACCCGCTCCGCCGCGAGAGGCGGCGGACGCCCCTGACCCCACACGGTGCGCAGCGCCTCCACCGGCCCTCCGGCCGAGGCGCCGAGCGCCGCACACGCGCCCACCAGGATGAGTGCCGCCATCCGTCGTCCGCTCGCACCTGCACTGCGACCGAGCAGCCTCAGGGTCGAGGTCTCGTCGAGGTCGACGCCGGGCGCCAGGTGCGTCGCCGCCAGGTGCCGGCGCAGAGCCCGGCGGGCACGGTGCAGGAGGTGCTTGACCCGCTCCTCCGGGACGGCCATCTCGCTGGCGATGACCGGCAGCGGCTTCTCCTCGACCTCCCGCTTGACGAGGGCCTCGCGGTGGTGCGGACTCAGCAGGGACAGGGCATGGCGCACCAGCGCGACGTCCTCCGCCCGCACAACCGGGTCGTCGAACTCGTCGTCCGGCAGCGCCTCTGGCGGCAGGGAGTCCAGATCGACGATGCGCGGGCGGCGCTGGTCGGCGCGGTAGCGGTCGATGCAGAGGTTGGTAATCGTGCGGCGGCAGTAGGACAGCGCCTGGAGCTCGGTCTCCAGCTCGGGCAGCGCCAGGAACAGCCGCAGGAAGGACTCCTGCACCACCTCGTCGACGTCGCGCTGGTCCCGGAGGAAGCGCCGGGCGTGAGCGGAGAACGACGAGCGGTGGCGGGTGTAGAGGCTAGCGAAGTCGTGCGAGTCGGCACCCACGACGCGCGGGGGCTCGACCCCGAGGTCCCAGCCGGCGACGGCGTCGTCCACCGCCTCCGCCAGGGCGGCGACCGGGCCGTCCAGCCGCGGGCCGCCCGGCTCCGTCACGTCGTCCCCCCGACCTCCATGTCGACCCGGCACCCTAACGTCGTGCCGGCCTGGCCGGCGCGCGGCCGCTAGCCTCTTCCGGTGCCCGGCACGCACCTGCTCGTCGACCGCATGCTCGTTGCCCTCGCCGTCGTCCTCACCGGGGTGCTGTTCGTCCCCGACGCGACCGACCCGGTGAACGTCGTCAAGCTCAGCGCGCTGCTCGCCTCCACCGCCGCGGCGCTGGCGGCGGCCGCGGTCAGGGTCACGCGCGAGCGGGTGCTCCGCCTGCCGCTGGGCCTGCCCGCGTACGCCGTCCTGGCCCTCCTGCTGGCCCTGGTCGTCGCGACGGTGGTGGCCCCGCACACCCCCACGGCGGTCTACGGGACGTTCGGCCGCAACAGCGGACTGCTCGCCTACACCTCCGCGATCGTGCTCTTCCTGCTGAGCCTGCGGCTGTTCGACCGGCGAGGCACGGTGGTCGTGGCTCTCGGCTTCGTGGTGGCGGGCGGGGTGACGGCGGCGTACGGGCTGCTGCAGCTCGCCGGCGCCGACCCGGTGCAGTGGAACAACCCCTTCAACCCCATCATTGCGTCGCTGGGCAACCCGAACTTCGCCTCGGCGTATGTCGCGATCTGCACGCCGCCGGCCGTCTGGGGGGCGCTGTCTGACGGGTGGGGGCGCGCGTGGCGCGCGGCGTGCGGCACCGTCGCCGTGCTGTGCCTGGCGGCGGCGCTGCTGTCGGACGCCATCCAGGGGCCGCTGGCCGCGGCCGGCGGGCTAATCGTCCTCGCAACGGCCTGGCTGCTCGAGCGCGGCGGCGCGCTGCGCCGTGCGGGGCTTTCGGTCGTCGGCGTGCTCGCCGGCCTCGGGCTGGTGGGCCTCGTCGCCGGGATGTTTGGTACCGGACCGGCCCGGGCCGCATTCTCCGGCATCAGCTACCGGGCGCGGGTCTGGTACTGGGAGTCCGCGATCAACATGTTCGAGCGCTCACCTGTCTGGGGCGTGGGCCTCGACAGCTACGGCATCCGCTTCCGTCAGGAGCGCCCGATCGAGGTGGCCCGTGAGCTCGGCGGAGATCACTTCTCCGACGCCGCCCACAGCGTGCCCCTGCAGATGCTGGCCCAGGGCGGCCTGCTGCTCGGACTCGCCTATCTGACCTACACGCTGGTCGTGGCCTGGTGCCTGCTGCGCGGCCTGCGCACCTGCGCGGGCCACGACCGCCTGCTCCTGGGCGGGCTCGGCGGAGCGTGGGTGGCCTACCAGGTGCAGTCACTCGTGTCGATCGACCAGGTGCCGCTGCTCGTGGCGCAATTCGTGCTCGCCGCCGCCGTCGTTGTGCTGGCGGGGGCCGCCCGGCTGCGCGAGGTGCGGCTGCCCGGCGCCGTCCCCCTGCCGTCGGCCGAGCCGTCTCCCCGCCGCGGCCGCCGGGCCCCGCTGCCCCGCCGGCGCACGCCCGACGGGCTGGACCAGGCGGTCACCGCCGGCGCCGTGCTCGCCGCCCTGGTGCTCACCTGGCTGGCGTTCTCCCCGTTGCGGGCAAGCCAGGCCGCGTTCGACGGCGACGTCCTGGCGGTCTCCGGTGCCGGAGACGCCGCGCGGGAGCGCTACGAGGCGGCCATCGACCTCGCGCCGACGGTGTCGGTGTACCGGACCAAGCTGGGCGCGCTCTACAACCAGGCCGGCCGGCCGGCGGAGGCGCTCGCCGCCTTCCGCGAGGCCGCAGAGGCCGACCCGTTCGACGTGGGAGCGGTGCGCACGGCCGGGCGGCTCGCGGACGCCGTCGGGCAGTTCGACGTCGCCGAGCAGTACCTCGAGCGGGCGGTGAGCCTGGAGCCCAGGAACAGCGCAGCGGTCGTCGACCTGGCCCGCTTCCTGCTGCAGCACGACGCCGCGAAGCGCGCACGAGACCTGCTCGAACCAGTCGTCGTCGACCTGCCGGGCGACGCCGGTCTGTGGGCGACCCTGGGCGACGCGCGCCTCATGGCTGATGATCCGCGCGCCGCAAGAGCAGCCTACGACAATGCGCTGCGCCTCGTGCCGGGGGAACCGACGGCGACGGCGGGGCTGAAACAGTTGGGGTTGTGAAGTCTGCGAAACTGTCGTCGTGACGAGCTCCCCGACCCGGCCGTTCGACCTGGCGCGGAAGGAGGTCCAGCACGTCGACCACCCGCGAGCTGTATGGACCGCCTTCGACCGGTACAGCCGGTACGCGACGCTCAGCGCAGTCCTCCGGCAGACCTTGGGGCCGGGCACGCACCGCGTCCTCGACGTGGGCGACAGCTCCGGGTATCTGCTCGCCTTCGACGACGATCTCGACGTCCTGAGCCTCGACGTCGTCGCGGGCGGAGACGCCCTGCCCGGCGCGCGGCGAGTGCTCGGCGACGGCGCGGCACTGCCCCTTGGCGACGGCGCTGTGGAAGCAGTGATCAGCAGCGACACCCTGGAGCACATCGAGCCGTCCCGGCGCCGCGCATTCCTGCACGAGGCGGCTCGGGTCGCACGGACCCTTGTCGTGCTCGCGGCGCCCTTCGACACCCCGGGAGTCGGCGGCGCTGAGGAGCTGGTCCGACGGTTCGCGCTACTGACTACGGGTCAGCCGCAGGTGCAGCTCGAGGAGCACCGTGACTACGGCCTGCCCCAGCTCGAGGAGACCCGGAGCGACCTCGCCGAGGCCGGCCTCGTCGTCGAGGTCCGCGGCAACGGCAACCTGCACGACTGGGTGGCGATGATGCTGGTCAAGCACCAACTTGCAGCCCGACCGGCCCTGGACCCGCTCAACCAGGGGTACGACATCGCCTACAACTACCTGTTCGCCTCGCGCAACGGCACGGCGCCCTTCTACCGGCACGTCTTCGCGGGAGCGCGCGGCACAGCCATCAGATGGCCGAGCCCTGCGGCGTCCAGCGCGGATCCCGGAGCCCTGCTCGCAGGTTGGCTGGCTGCCAACTCCGCCGAGGCCGTCCGCATGGACGTGGTGCCAGCTCTCGCGGAGCTCACCACCCAGACCACGGCGAGTGCGCAAGCGCTGGAGCGGCTCACCGCGACCGTTGACCGTCTCCAGCTCGCGCACGACGTCTTGCAGGACGAACACCGAGCTCTCGTCATCGCGCACGCGGAGCACCGACTGCGTGCCGGTGTGTCGCTCGACCGCATCGAGGCCGCGCTCGGCGCACTGCATGGGCGGCTGGACACGCTCGCGATGCACCTGCGCCATCCGGTGCGTGCAGCACGACGGGCCCTGAAGGTCAGGAGTAGTCACTGACCGTAGGCCGGTGTCACAGAGCGCCCAACCTGCGGCGGACGCCGGGGAGCACCGCCCGAAGACCTCCCGTGCGCAGCCGGGCCCGGCCGACGGCGACGTCTCGACGCAGTCCGGCGAAGGATCTCCCGGCCCGCCGGGCGACGTGCGGTCGACCACTGTCAGCTGCCCGGGAAGCGGTGGCGACGAAGCGTGTCAGGGGCTCGAGCACCAGAGACCACCGGTACTCCTGCGCCAGGTCCGCGGCGCGAGCCCGACAGAGCGACGCCTCCGACTCCTGCAACACCGCCAGCACCGCTCGGGCGAGTGCGTCGGCATCACCAGGCGGCACCGTGCGACCCGATTCCCTGCGCTCGGTCAGATCGGCCAGAGCGTCGCCCTCTGTCAGCACAACGGGTAGTGAGGCCCAGAGGTAGTCCAGCACCCGGGTGCGGAAGGCGAATCTCGTTTCCACATGGTCTCGGTGCGTGCTGACACCGACGTCGGCGTCCAACAGATAGTCGCCGCGGCGCTCGTAAGGCACCCAGGTCTCGTTGAAGAACACTGACCGCCCCGTCAGGCCCAGCTCGGCGCTGAGCCGCCGGGCCTCCCTGGCCATGTCCATCTCCTCGACATCCGGGTTCGGGTGCACCAGACCCAGGAAGAAGAGCTTGATCTCGGGATGGGCATCGGCGAGCCGGGCCATAGCGTGCAGCAGCGTAAGCGGATCGAACCAGTTGTACACGCCTCCGCCCCAGAGCAGCACTTTGTCCTGATCCCCGATGCCTGGCACGACGCCCCTGATGGCCGGTGCCAGCCGGACGGGCGGACGATCCGGGAGACCGAAAGGCACGACGTCGATGAGCCTGCGCAAGCTGGGGTCCTGTGCGTATGTGTCCGGGTTGACGCGCCCGAGCGCGCCCAGGTGACCGAGCCACAAGTCGCGCTGGCGCTCACTCGCGCACAGGACGAAGTCAGCGCGCGCGAGCTGCTGGTCCAGAGCCGCGACGCCACTCGCCACCACATGTCGGTGAGCGTCGCGGCCGAGCCCGCCCGATTGCTCCAGTTGCTCCAGGTGGAGGGGGGCGTAGGCGTCGACGATCAGTATCTTGTCCGTGTCGCCCAGCCAGGGGAACTGCTGCAGAACGAAGCCCTGGAAGATGACGGTCTCGCACCACTGCACCAACAGGCGCAGTTCGGACTCGTCGACGTGTCGAAGGTCCAGTCGACCGGGCGGCAGACCCAGGGGCTTGACGGTAGCGAGCACCACGTCGTGCTCAGAGCTCAAGGCCTCGGCGACGTGCCATGCCCTGATCGCGGGCCCGGCCATCCGCGGACCCAGGACGTCGAGCGTCACGACGAGCACGCGTCGCCCGCTGAGGGCTCGTCCTCCTGCCACTAGCATCTGCCGATCATGCGTGTCGTTGTCGTGTCGGCCCACTACCCCCCCAACTTCGTCAGCGGGGGCACCTTGCAACCCCAGCGGCTTGCCCGTGCCCTGCGGGAGCGAGGACACGACGTCAGTGTCTACGCCGGTTGGTTGGGGGACCGTCCGCCGCTGACGAGCTGGACCGAGCTGGACGAGACGGGCATGCCCGTCCGCTGGGTCGTCACGACGCCTTGGACGGCCTGGGACGACCGCAGGAACTTCGACAATCCAGGTGTGGCGTCGGACTTCGCCAGCTACCTCGAGCAGGAGCGGCCCGAACTGGTGCACCTGCACGCACTGCAGAGTCTGGGAGCCGGCCTGGTGACGGTGGCCGCCGAGGCCGGTGCGCGGGTCCTGGTGACCATGCACGACTTCTGGTGGTTCTGCGCACGCCAGTTCCTGGTCAACCGCTCGCTCAACCCCTGTTGTCTCGTCACGACCGCAGGGGACTGTCCGTGCGCCGTGGACAATGACTGGCTGCATCAGCGCAATCAGCGCCTCCTCCTGGCGCTGGAACAGGTCGACCTGGTCCTCGCTCCATCCACGACGATGGCCCGAGCGCTCGTCGCCAACGGTGTGCCGCCCCAGAAGGTCGTCGTGAACGAGAACGGACTGGTCGATGTCCCGCGGCGTGGTACCGCGCGAGGTCGAGCCGGAACGCGCGAGCCACTGCAGCTGCGCTACACGGGCGGCCCCAGCGAGCTGAAGGGCGCCGAGGTGCTTGTCGGCGCCGCTCGACGACTCGGCCGGCGCGACGATCTCGTGGTCACGGCCCATGGCATCCAGCCGTACTTGGACAGTACACGTCAGACTGCCCCTCCGGTCCTACGGGTCCAGCCACCGTTCCCCCCGCACGCACTCAACGAGGTGCTGGCCGAGACCGACGCACTCGTCCTGTGTTCCGTTGCGCGCGAGAGTCACAGCATCGCCACACGCGAAGCTCTCGTGGCCGGCGTCCCCGTCGTAACGAGCGACAGCCTGGGTCCGGAAGAGGTGGTCGAGCACGGAGTCAACGGCCTGGTCTTCCCGACCGGCGATGCCGAGGCTCTCGCACACAGCATGGCTCGGTTGGCAGAGGACCGGGTCCTGCTGCACACCTTGCGCGAGGGAACGGCGGCGACCGAGGCCGTCACCCTGGAACAGCAGGTAGAGCACCTGGATGCCCTCTACCACGACGTCACGGGCCATGCAGGAAAGGCGCGTCGCGGGACCACCATCCGGAAGGTGATCTTCCTGTGTGGGATCGAGGGGGCACCGCTGCGATATCGCGCGCGTCTACCCGCCGAGGCGCTCGCCCTGATCGGCGTACAGAGCCATGTGCGGCACTACCGCGACCCCGAACTGCCCCGGCTGGTGAGTGAGGCCGACGCTGTCGTCGCCTACCGAGTTCCCGCAACGGACCAGGTGCTCGAGCTGCTGGGTCTGGCGCGGGCCCGGCACACTCCGGTGTTCTTCGACGTCGATGACCTCATCTTCGACCCGGACGTGCTGCACGAGGTCTCGGCGCTCGCCTTGTTGCCGGACTCCGAGCACGAGTTGTACGTGCAGGGCGTGCGTCGGTACCGCACTACGCTCGAACACTGCGACGCGTTCATCGGCAGCACCCGGAGGCTCTGCGAGCACGCGAGGAACGTGACAGGGCTTCCAGCCGAGCACTTCCCGAACGGGGTCGGCATCGTGCTGGGGCGCCAGAGCGACAAGGCGCTGCAGAGGGTCAGGTCATCCGGTCCACTACGCGTCGGCTACTTCAGCGGCACCAGCACTCACGACGCGGACTGGGCCCATGTAGAGGCCGCGGTCGTCGACGTCCTGCGCGAACGACCGGAGGTGCAACTGTGGCTCGGCGGTCACGTCACGCCCGGCCCAGCGGTCGACGAACTGGGCGAGCGCGTACGGCGCCTGCCTTTCCTTCCATGGACGGAACTCCCGGCGGTGCTGCGTGACGTCGACGTGAACCTCGCGCCGCTCGAGCCGGGTGGCACGTTCAACGACGCGAAGAGCGCGATCAAGTGGCTGGAAGCTGCGCTCGTCGAGACCCCGACGATCGCCAGTCCCACGCAGCCGTTCCGGGAGAGGATTCGGCAAATGCACAACGGGTTTTTGGCGCAGGAACCTGCTGAGTGGCGGGAGGTCCTGGGGCGGCTGCTGGACGACGAGGACTTGCGCAAGCGGTGCGCTGCCAGAGCGCGCCGGGACGTCCTGCTCGAGCTGTCGCCACACGTGCAAGTGCACAGGTACCTCGCCATTCTCGAGCGAGGTGCGGAGTACGCGCAGCGGCGCCGCTCCCCAGACCCCGACTGGGAGCCGGTCACCGTGCACGAGATCGCCCTGCCCCTGGTGCTCGAGCCCTATGAACGGCAGCCTGCGGCCGATGAGCCGGTCGCCGCGACCTTGAGCGGACGGAGCCAGGAGGTCGTGCGACTTCTTCGCATCGCCGTTACCATGACACGCGAGACGGGTCTCGGGAACACCGCGCGCCGGGCGCTGCGCTACGCCCGACGCCGAACATTCAGCCGTTGGGGTTGACCTGCCACTGACCCCGCAGCGTCACCAGCCCGCCGTGGACCTCGCGCGGATGCCCGAGGCCTACGTCGAACCTCAGAGCGAGGTGCCGGAAGTCGAACGGCGACAGGATCGCGCTGTCATAGAGTGACGCGCTGAGCTGGTAGGTACCTGGAAGCAGCGGCAGGTCACGGAACGAGACGTCAACCGCGCCGCGGCCCTCGATGCAGGGAATGACCAGCCCGGCGTCCTTGGTGTTCGGCCCGGTCACGTGTGCTCCGTTCAGACTGAACACCGCCAGCCCGAAGACTGGCGATTGGATGCGTTCGTGGGCCGTGTAGTGCAGTCGCACGACCACGTCGTCACCCGTGCGGACACTCGTGGTTGGGTGCCCGTCCGCGCCCAACAGCTCGACCTGCTCGATCCGGGCCTGACCGGACCCCCAACGTGTGCCCGCTCCCCGTTCCTCGGCTCGATCCTCGTGAACGCTGCCGACGTAGTCGTCGACCACCTCCGCGGCATCGGCGACCCGCTTCACAGCGCCGTGCTCGAGCCAGGCGATCTGGTCGCACAGGTCCCGCATGGCTGCGAGGCTGTGTGACACGACGATGATCGTCCTGCCGCTCGCTCTGAGGTCGGCGATCTTCTCGTTGCAGCGTCGCTGGAAGGCCTCGTCACCCACCGCAAGCACTTCGTCGACCAGCAGCACGTCAGGCTCCACGTTGATGGCCACGGAGAAGCCGAGTCTCACGTACATGCCTGAGGAGTAGTTCTTGACCGGCGTATCGATGAACCGCTCCAGCCCAGCGAAGCTCACGATCTCGTCGAACTTCCGGTCCAGCTCACGACTGCTCAGCCCGAGTATGGAACCGTTGAGGTAGACATTCTCCCTGCCCGACAGCTCCGGGTGGAAACCTGCACCAAGTTCGAGCAGTGCAGACAACTTGCCTCGCACCTGCACCCGTCCCTCGTCGGGCGTCAGAATGCGGGCCATGCACTTGAGAAGCGTGCTCTTGCCCGAGCCGTTCTCCCCCAGGAGTCCGAAGGTCGCGCCGACCGGCACCGCCAGCTCCACGTCACGCAGCGCCCAGAACTCCTCATACCGAGCCCTGCGGCCCTGCACGACCGTGGCCTTGAGCGTCTGGTTGCGCTCCTTGTAGAGGCGGAAGCGCTTGGACAGCCCCTCCACGACGACAGCGTCGGTCACAGCTCCTCCGCGAGCCGTGGTTCGAGGCGCCGGAACAACACGACTCCCACCAGCAGGGAGACCGCAGCCGAGAGCAGCAGTGCGAGGAGGGTGGTCGGCGCAGGCAGGCGGTGGTCGTAGAGGAGGTCCCGAAAGGCCTGCACAAAGCGCACGGCGGGATTGAGGTGGTAGATCGTGGCGACCGGTACGTCCAGGCCGATCAGTCGGACGGTCTGCGGGACGAAGGTCACCGGGTAGATGACGGGCACAGCGTAGAACGCCAGTTGCAGCAGGATCGAGACGACGTACTCGAGGTCGCGGAAGTACACGTTCAGAACGCTGAGCGTCAGCGCCAGCCCCAGGACGAAGACGGCCTGGAGGAGCACGACGACGAGGAGAACAGGCAGCAGCGGGAGGAGCAGAAGGGGCTTGCCGACCAACAGGAGCACAGCGAGGAGAACAGCGAGCTCGATGGCCAGGGTGATGGTCGCGCTAGCGACGCTGGCCGCGACGAGGACCTCGCGCGGGAACCAGACTCTCTTGATGAGGTTGCTGTTCGCGATGAGCACGTTCATCGAGCCGTTGACGCTGTTGGCGATGTAGTTCCACGCCACCAGACCGGACACCAGGAACAGCGCGAAAGCAGACACGCCGCTCGGGTTCCCCACCGGGACCTGGATCCGCAGGAAGTACCGGAAGACCACGGTGAAGATGAGGATCGTCGCCAGCGGTGTGACGAGTGACCAGAGCCACCCGAGGGCGGAGCGGCGGTAGCGTGTCCGCAGGTCCCGCAAGGTCAGGTTGACCATGAGCTCCCGGGCGGCGAGGAGCTCGCGCAGGTGACCGGCGGCACCCCTCCGCCTCTCGTCCGGCTGCCGGCTGACGCGTGCTGCCGCTGTCACCTGTCCAGCCTAATCGTGCGCGGGGTCACGAGGAGCCACACGCTGCCGGGACTTAGTGTCTCTCGGAGCACGTCTCGGATCGCTGACACCCGCGCACGTCCTCCTTCCTCACCTCCAAGAGCGCTGCGTCCAAGTGCGTCGATCGAGGTGCACACCAACGCTGTGACACTGCCGACGGACCCGTGATAGCGCCGCAGGTAGCGCAGCCGGCTCACCTGCCGCACGCGGTAGGCGGCCGCCATGTTCTGCCGAGAGGAGGCGCCGCCCTCGTGTCGTCCCACCTGCCCCGCCAGGACCGCGCAACCACCGAGAACCTCCGCCCGACGGCACAGGTCGACGTCCTCGTAATAGAGCTCGTAGCTCTCGTCGAACCCGCCCAGTTCGATCCAGGTGTCGCGGCGCAGTGCCAGCAGCGCTCCGTCGAGCTGCTCGCAACGCTGCATCTGCGCCCCGCTGCGGGCCTTCACGCCGAAGGTGCGGGTCGACCCCATAAAGGCGCGCTGCAGCTCCCGCAGGGGTGTGGACATCCGCTTGACGTTCGAGGGGCACACGTCTCCGGTCCGGACATGACCAGCCGCTACCGCGACACCTGCGCCGAGAACCGGCAGGAGTGCACCGATGCGCCTCTCGAGCACCAGGTCGGCGTTCATCATCACCACGTACTCGGCGCTGCCCAACCTCGCCGCCCAGTTGCACGCCCGCCCGTACCCGACGTTGTCGAACGCCAGATACAGCACCCCCTGCCCTGCACTGTTGACCACGCGCCGGGACTCCGGGTCGTCGCTCGTGTCCACGACGACGACACTCCTGACAGCGGGATCCTCGAGCAGAGGCCGTAGACAACTGGTCAGTGAAGCTGCTGAGCGGTACGCGACGATGACCACGTCCACGGCCCGGTCGGGCATGGCGGTGGCCAGGTTCACCGGAGGGAGTCTACGTGCGTCCGCGGAGGCTGATCGTGCTCGCGGTCTACCCGAGCTCGCAGGCTGGCACGAGGTTGCGCGGCGAGCAGTTCCTCCCCGCGCTGCAGGAGGCAGGCCTGACGACGCACGTCTGGTCGCTGTTCACGGAGACCGCGAGCGAACGCTGGTTTTCGGCCCGCACGCCAAGCCACCGCCTGGTAGCGGTGCTGGCGTGCCTGCCACAACTCGTGCGCTTGACGTGCCTCCTCGGGCTCCTGCGCCCCGTCGACGTCGTCGTGGTGCTGCGTGAGGCCCTGCCCCTGGCCACCGCGGCCGTGGAGAGGTGGGTGGCGGCACGCTGCTGCTTGGTGTGGGATGTCGACGACGCCATCTGGGTGGACCACCCCGGCCTGCTCGGGCAGGGCCGGCGCCCCTGGTGGCGCGGCGGTGAGAAGAAGTACAGGAGGGTCGCGGGCTCGGCCCACGAGATCTGGGCAGGCAGCGAGGTGCTTGCCCAGTGGTGCAGACGGTCCGGGACTCCGGTCTGGGTCTTGCCCACAGTCGTGGCGCTCCCGCCGGGCACGCCGGGGAGAGTCGAGCGCCAGGGCGTAGGCTGGATCGGCTCGTCGAGCACGGCACCCTTCCTGGCAGAGGTCCTCCCGGCTCTGGTCGGGCTGACCGACCGGGTCCGCGTGGTGGGAGCCGAACTGGACGGACCGGACGAGGGCCCCGCGGTCGCATGGCGGCCCTGGAGCCAGCTGGCCGAGGACGAGTTGCTGCGCAGCGTCCGAGTGGGGCTCTACCCGATAGCCCCCGACCACCCGCTGGCGGAGGGCAAGGCGGGCTTGAAGGCCGTGCTGTACATGGCCCACGGCCTGCCGTGCGTGGTTACGCCCACTCGAACTGTCGGCGAACTGGTGCAGGCCGGGGCGCAGGGCCTCCACGCGCGGACGCACGCAGAGTGGCGCGACGCGGTGCAGAGACTTTGTGACGACGACGACCTGTGGGACCTGCTCGCACAAAGGGCACGCGACAGGGCGAGGGAGTTCTCCCTGCAGCTGTGGGCGCCGAGAGTCGTGGACCGTGTGACCGCTCTGGGACGACGCCGACCGTG
>JALYMN010000296.1 GCA_030773675.1 Actinomycetota bacterium | reverse complement strand
GCCCTGTCGGGCATCTGTGGACGGGGCCGGTCCCTGCGCCCACCTCGACGCTGGCGCCGGCGCGTCACAACCCGACGTGCCGACGGCACACGACGGGCGCCGCACTCCTGGACCGTCGGCCCCCTCGTGCTGCAACCCGCCGGCGCGCCGCGACCAGGATGTGCCGACGACGCGCCCCGGCACCCGCCCGCCGGCGCGCCGCGACCAGGAGATGCCGATGACGCGCCGCGGCACCCGCCCGCCGCCGTGCCGGGACCAGGAGGCGTCGCTCGCCATCGGCCTGGCGCAAGACAGGTCCCGCCGCAGCACGACCACCCGCACTCGCGCGCCCGGCAGGGCGAGCCGGCGCCGTACGAGCCTCCCGCGCTTAGCCTGGTGCGCATGCCTCCGAGCCTGCTCGCCCCGCCCGGCGTCAGCCTGTTCCCGCGCCTGGAGTCGCTGCTCGCGCAGGTCCAGAAGCCCATCCAGTACGTCGGCGGCGAGCTGAACTCCCAGGTCAAGCCCTGGGAGGAGGCCGACGTGCGCTGGGCGCTCATGTACCCCGACGCCTACGAGGTCGGCCTGCCCAACCAGGGCGTCATGATCCTCTACGAGGTGCTCAACGAGCAGCCCGGCGTGCTTGCGGAGCGCACCTACAGCGTCTGGCCCGACCTCGCCGGCCGCATGCGCGAGGCCGGCGTCCCGCAGTTCACCGTCGACGGTCACCGGCCGGTGCGCGGCTTCGACGTCCTCGGGATCAGCTTCGCCACCGAGCTCGGCTACACCAACATGCTCGAGGCGCTCGACCTCGCCGGCATCGCCCTGCACGCCGCCGACCGCGGCGAGGACGAGCCGATCGTCGTCGCCGGCGGGCACGCCGCGTTCAACCCCGAGCCGATCGCCGACTTCGTCGACGCCGCCGTGCTCGGCGACGGCGAGAAGGTCGTGCTCGAGATCACCGAGGTGCTGCGGCGGGCGAAGCGCGACGGCGCGAGCCGCGAGGAGACGCTGCTGCGGCTCGCGCGCACGGGTGGCGTCTACGTGCCGCGGTTCTACGACGTCGAGCACCTGCCGGACGGGCGCATCCGGCGCGTCGTCCCGACCCGGCCCGACGTCCCGTTCCGGGTGCACAAGAACACGGTCATGGACCTCGACGACTGGCCCTACCCCAAGCAGCCGCTGGTGCCGCTCGCCGAGACCGTGCACGAGCGCATGAGCGTGGAGATCTTCCGCGGCTGCACCCGCGGCTGCCGGTTCTGCCAGGCCGGCATGATCACGCGACCGGTGCGCGAGCGCTCGATCACCGGCATCGGCGAAATGGTCCAGGCGGGCCTCGAGGCGACGGGCTACGAGGAGGTCGGCCTGCTCAGCCTGTCCAGCGCCGACCACAGCGAGATCGGCGACATCGCTCAGGGTCTCGCCGACCGGTACGACGGCAGCAACACGTCCCTGTCGCTGCCCAGCACCCGCGTCGACGCGTTCAATGTCACCCTCGCGCAGGAGCTCTCCCGGGGCGGCCGACGGTCCGGCCTCACCTTCGCCCCCGAGGGGGGCAGCGAGCGGCTGCGCAAGGTCATCAACAAGACGGTGTCCGCCGACGACCTCGTCCGCACCACCAGCACGGCGTACGCCGCCGGCTGGCGCCAGGTGAAGCTCTACTTCATGTGCGGGCTGCCGACGGAGACCGACGAGGACGTGCTCGAGATCGCCGAGCTCGCCCACACCGTCATCCGCGAGGGCCGCAAGGCCGCGGGCACCAAGGACGTGCGCTGCACGGTGAGCATCGGCGCGTTCGTGCCCAAGCCCCACACGCCGTTCCAGTGGGCCGCCCAGGCCAACCCGGAGACCGTCGACCGGCGGCTCAAGCTGCTGCGCGACGCGATCGGCGCCGACCGCAGCCTCGGCCGCGCCGTCGGCTACCGCTATCACGACGGCAAGCCCGGGCAGGTCGAGGGGCTGCTGTCCCGCGGCGACCGGCGCGTCGGGCGGGTCATCGAGGCGGTGTGGCGCGACGGCGGCGTCTTCGACGGCTGGAGCGAGCACTTCTCCTACGAGCGCTGGATGCGCTGCGCCGAGACCGCGCTCGCGCCGTACGGCGTCGACGTCGGCTGGTACACGACGCGCGAGCGGGGTGAGAACGAGGTCCTGCCCTGGGACCACCTCGACGCCGGGCTGGACCGCGAGTGGCTGTGGTCGGACTGGCAGGAGGCGCTCGACGAGCAGGAGCTCGACGACTGCCGCTGGGTGCCGTGCTTCGACTGCGGCGTCTGCCCGTCGATGGGCACCGACATCCAGATCGGGCCGACCGGCAGGACGCTGCTGCCGCTGTCGGTGGTGCGGTAGCCGTGCAGCCGGACGTGCCCGGGGACGTCAAGGACTGGACCTGGGTGCTGCAGCGGCCCTGCCGCGAGTGCGGGCTCACGGCCGCCGACGTCCCGCTGGACGACGTCGCGCCCCGGTTGCGCGGCAACACTGCCGGCTGGTTGCGGGTGCTCGCCGAGCCCGGCGTCCGGGAGCGACCGCGACCGCAGGTGTGGTCGCCGCTCGAGTACGCGTGCCACGTCCGCGACGTGCACCGCGTGTACGACGGCCGGCTCACCCTCATGCTCGAGCAGGACGACCCGCTCTACCCGGACTGGGACCAGGACGCGACCGCACGCGCCGCGCGGTACGCCGAGCAGGACCCGGCGCGGGTCGCGGTCGCGCTGCAGGAGGCGGGGGACCGGCTCGCCGGCCGCTTCGCCGCGCTGGTGCCCGCGCAGTGGGAGCGGCCCGGCCGGCGCAGCGACGGGGCGTGCTTCACCGTCGCCTCCTTCGCCCGCTACTTCCTGCACGACGTGCTGCACCACGCCTGGGACGTCACCGGCGTGCCCGCGCCGGAGCAGCCGCGCTGATGCCGGGCGGGGAGGCGCGGCCGCCGGAGCCGGCGCCCCGCCACTAGCCTCGGGGGACGTGCCCGCCCGCCAGCCCTCCGGACCACCGCCGCCGCCCGCCGTCCAGAAGCTGCGGGTGCGCTACGCCAAGCGGGGGCGGCTGCGCTTCACCAGCCATCGCGACATCGCCCGCGCGTTCGAGCGGGCGCTGCGCCGCGCGCACGTGCCGATGGCCTTCTCCGCCGGCTTCAGCCCCCATCCCAAGATCAGTTGGGTGGGGGCGGCGCCGACGGGCGTCGCGTCCGAGGCCGAGTACGTCGAGCTCAGCGTCACCCGGCGGGTCGACCCCGACCGGCTGCGCGACGACCTCGACGCCAACTTGCCCGACGGTCTCGACGTGGTGGACGTCGTCGAGGCGCCGGTCGGGACCAGCCTGCCCGACCGGGTGCAGGCCTCGTCCTGGACCGTGCGGCTGCCTGGGGTGGACCCCCTCGTCGCCGAGCAGGCGGTGGCCGCGTTCCTCGCCGCGGAGCAGGTGCCGGTGGAGCGGCTGACCAAGGACGGCCGGCGCACGCTCGACGCGCGCGCGGCCGTCGTGTCGGCGCGGGTCGACGCCGGTGATCCCTCGTGTGCGATGCTCTTCCTGGTCGTGCTGCACGTGACGCCTGCGGTGCGACCCGACGACGTCCTCACCGGGCTCCGGTCAGTGGCCGACCTGGCGATGCCCGTGCCCCCCGCGGCCACGCGCACCGCGCAAGGTCCGCTCTCCGAGGCCGGGGAGGTCGCCGACCCGCTCGCACCCGATCGCGCCGTACGGACGGCTCCCGGGGCAACGCGACAGGACGGCGACCCCGCACCGGACGACGCCGGCGTGGAGGCCCTCCCGGGGGCGGCCGCGCACATCTGACTTCTCCCCGCGTCGGCCACCCGGCCGTCGCGGACCGCCCACACCGGGCCACCGCGACCGCGTCACGCGGCGGCCGGACCCGGAGCACCGGTGACGAACGACCCCACCGACAGCACGACCGCTGACAGCAGCACGGACGTCAGCAGCACCACTGGCAGCACCACTGGCAGCACGACCGCAGACAACGGCACCGACCCGGCGTCCAGCGACTCGCCGGGGAACGACGCCGCCAGCGCCCGGCCGGAGGGGCCGGACCAGACGCCGGCTCACCAGGTCGTGGCCGAGCAGGCCGCGGGGCAGCAGCCCGCACCCGACCAGCCCGCGGCCGACCAGCCCGCGGCCGACCAGCCCGCGGCCGACC
>JALYMN010000295.1 GCA_030773675.1 Actinomycetota bacterium | reverse complement strand
TGCAGCAGCTCCGACGCGGATGCGTGGATCGTCCTGGCGAACTCGGTCTGCTTCGGGGTCAGGTTCGAGTCCCGGTTGTCGGCGAGCAGCCGCGACAACAACAGGAGCGAGTTGAGTGGGGTACGCAGCTCGTGGCTCATGTTCGCCAGGAACTCCGACTTGTACTGGTTGGCCAGCGCGAGCTGCTGCGCCTTCTCCTCGACGCCGCGCCGTGCCGCGTCGATCTCCATGTTCTTGAGCTCGACGTTGCGGTTCTGCTCGGAGAGCTGCAGCGCCTTCTCCTCCAGCTCGGCGTTCGTGCGCTGCAGCTCGGCGGACTGGTCCTGCAGTTCCGTGGTCAGCCGCTGGGACTGCGCGAGCAGCTGCTCGGTGCGCCGGCCGGCCTGGATGGTCGCGAGGGCCACGCCGATCGTGGTGACCAGCCGCTCCAGGAAGGTCAGGTGCAGCGCCGAGAACGGCGTGGTCGCGCCGAGCTCGATCACCCCCAGCGACTCGCCCTCGAACAGGACGGGGAGCACGACGATCGCGCCGGCGGCGGCGGTACCGGTCCCGGAGCGCACATCCAGGTAACCCGGGGGCAGCTCGGTGACGACGATGCTCTGCTTGCTCATCGCGGCCTGGCCGACCAGACCCTCGCCGAAGCGGTATTCCTGCGGCGGATCCTGGAGCGGGACCGCATATCCAGCGCACATCACCCAGCAGGCGGGGGCGCTCGCTTCCGCGAGGTCACTGGGATCGGCTGCCAGGAAGAAGGTGCCGACCTGGGCCCCGACCAGCGGCGCGACCTCCTGCATGATCATCTGCCCGACGTCGCCAAGGTCGCGCTGGCCCTGCAGCAGTCCCCCGATGCGGGCGAGGTTGGAGTCCAGCCAGCCCTGCTCGGCGTTCTCCGCGGTGGTCTCGCGCAGCGCCGCGATCATCTGGTTGATGTTGTCCTTGAGCTCGGCGACCTCGCCGAGCGCCGCGACCTGGATCTGCTGGGTGAGGTCGCCGCGCGCCACCGCGGTCGACACCGCCGAGATCGCGCGCAGCTGCGTGGTGAGCGTGCCGGCCAGCTGGTTGACGCTCTCGGTGAGGTCCCGCCAGGTACCCGACACCCCACGCACCTGCGCCTGCCCGCCCAGCTTGCCCTCGGTGCCCACCTCGCGGGCCACCCGGGTCACCTCGGCGGCGAACGAGGAGAGCTGGTCGACCATCGTGTTCACCGTCGACTTCAGCTCCAGGATCTCTCCTCGCGCATCGACGGTGATCTTCTGGCTGAGGTCGCCGCGGGCCACCGCGGTGGTCACCTGGGCGATGTTGCGCACCTGCCCGGTCAGGTTGGACGCGAGCTGGTTGACGTTCTCGGTGAGGTCCCGCCAGGTGCCCGACACGTTGGGCACCTGCGCCTGCCCGCCCAGCTGGCCCTCGATGCCCACCTCGCGGGCCACCCGGGTCACCTCGTCGGCGAACGAGGAGAGCTGGTCGACCATCGTGTTCACCGTCGACTTCAGCTCCAGGATCTCCCCCCGCGCATCGACCGTGATCTTCTGGCTGAGGTCGCCGCGCGCCACCGCCGTGGCCACCTGCGCGATGCCGCGCACCTGCCCGGTCAGGTTGGACGCGAGCTGGTTGACGTTCTCGGTGAGATCCCGCCAGGTGCCCGAGACGTTGGGCACCTGCGCCTGCCCACCCAGCTTGCCCTCGGTGCCCACCTCACGGGCCACCCGGGTCACCTCGTCGGCGAACGAGGACAGCTGGTCGACCATCGTGTTGACCGTCGACTTCAGCTCGAGCAGCTCGCCCTTGACGTCGACCGTGACCTTCTGGCTCAGGTCGCCCTGCGCGACGGCCGTCGTCACCTGCGCGATGTTGCGGACCTGGTCGGTGAGGTTGCCCGCCATGCCGTTGACGGAGTCGGTCAGGTCCTTCCACGTGCCGCTGACGCCGGGTACGTGCGCCTGGCCGCCGAGCCGGCCCTCGGTGCCGACCTCGCGGGCGACCCGGGTGACCTCGTCGGCGAAGGTGCGGAGCGTGTCCGTCATCGAGTTCAGCG
>JALYMN010000294.1 GCA_030773675.1 Actinomycetota bacterium | reverse complement strand
GGTGCCGGGCGAACAGCGGGGCGTGCCCGGCGAGAGCCTCCTCGGCGGCCCTGCGGTGCTCGTCCGACCCGGTGATGGCTCCGTAGGTGAGTAGCGCGTGCGCGGCCGCTGCCGCCCCGGAGGGCGTCGCGCCGTCGGTCGGGTCCTGCGGGCGGCGCACGAGCTGCTCGGCGTCGTCGGCGGTGTCGTAGAAGCCGCCCTGCCCGTCGGCGAAGTGCTCGAGCACGACGCGGAGCAGGTGCTGCGCGCCGTCCAGGCGTCCCGCGTTCCCGGTCACCTGGTGCAGGGCGAGCAGCCCCTCGGCGAGGTCGGCGTAGTCCTCGAGCACGCCGGCGTGACGGCCAGCAACGCTGTCCCTGCTCGTGCGCGCCAGCCGCTGCCGGGACGCCGACCAGTGCAGGCCGGCCACCAGGTCGGCGCACCGCTCCGCGGCCTGGACCCAGTCGGGACGGTCGAGCAGGGCCCCGCCCTCGGCGAGCGCCGCGATCGCGAGCCCGTTCCACGCGCACACCACCTTGTCATCGCGCCCGGGCTGCGGGCGACGTCCGCGCGCGTCGAGAAGCGCCGCGCGCACCCGCTCGTAGCGCTCGTCGTCGTCGGGCTCCTGCAGCCGCTGCAGCACCGACGTGCCGTGCTCGAAGGTCCCGCCCGGGGTCACGTCGAACTGCAGCGCGGCCCAGCGGCCGTCGTCCTCGCCGAGCACGTCGACGAGCTGCTCGGGCGTCCAGACGTAGGTGAGCCCCTCGACGCCGTCGGTGTCGGCGTCGAGCGCGCTGGCGAAGCCGCCCTCGGGGGTGCGCAGGTCGCGCAGCAGGAAGTCGCCGGTCTCCAGCGCGACCCGGCGCGCGTGCGCGCTGCCGGTGGCCCGCCAGAGGTGCACGTAGACGCGCAGCAGCAGGGCGTTGTCGTAGAGCATCTTCTCGAAGTGCGGCACCGTCCACGCCGCGTCGACGGAGTAGCGGGCGAAGCCGCCGGCGAGCTGGTCGTACATGCCGCCGTCCGCCATCCGGCGACAGGTGTGCTCGACGAGGTCGAGGCCGTCGCCGGTGCGCGCGGCGTGGCGCAGCAGGAACTCCAGGACCATGGACGGCGGGAACTTCGGCGCGCCGCCGAAGCCGCCGTGCACCGGGTCGAAGCTGCTGCGCAGGCCCGCGGCGCCCTCGTCGAGCAGCGCCGGCGTGATCACCGCGGTCGGCCCGCCCGGCTCGCGGGACAGCCGCTCGACGACCTGCTTGCCCGCGGTCTCCACCTCGTCGCGCCGGGTCTGCCAGGTGAGCGCCACCGACTCGAGCACCTGGCGGAAGGCCGGCATGCCGGGCCGCGGTTCGAGCGGCCAGTAGGTGCCGCAGAAGAACGGCTCGCCCTTTGGGGTGAGGAAGCTCGTCATCGGCCAGCCGCCGTGCCCGGTCATCGCCTGCACGGCCTCCATGTAGACCGCGTCGACGTCCGGCCGCTCCTCGCGGTCGACCTTGACGTTGACGAAGTGCTCGTTCATGTACGCCGCCGTCGCGTCGTCCTCGAAGGACTCGTGGGCCATGACGTGGCACCAGTGGCACGCGGCGTACCCGATCGACAGCAGCACGGGGACGTCGCGGCGCTCGGCCTCGGCGAACGCCTCCGGCCCCCACTCCCACCAGTCGACCGGGTTGTCCTGGTGCTGCAGCAGGTACGGACTGGTGCTGGTGGCGAGGCGGTTGGGCATCTCGACATGCTGCCCGCGTGAGCGCGGACTACTGCGACGGCTGGTACCGCGACATGGCCGGCTCGGCCGTCAAGGACGCCCTCTGGGACCGGCTGCTCGGCCTGCCGCCCGGGCTCGGCTCGACCAGCCTGCTGACCGGTCCGGCGCTGGACGACGTCGCGGAGCTGCTGGCCCTGCGGCCCGGGGAGCTGCTGCTCGACCTGGCCTGCGGCCGGGGCGGCTACGGCCGCGAGCTGGCCCGCCGCACCGGCGCCCGGGTGGTCGGCGTGGACCTCTCCGGGGTTGCGGTGGCCGAGGCGCGGCGACGGGCGCTGCGCGAGGGCGTGCACGCGCGGTACGCCGTCGGCACGCTCACCGCGACCGGTCTGGCCGACGGCGCCGTGGACGCGGTCGTGTGCGTGGACGCCCTGCAGTTCGCGGGCGACCTCGGCGCGGCGCTGCACGAGTGCCGCCGGGCGCTGCGCCCGGGCGGGCGGCTGGTCGCCACGAGTTGGGAGGCCGAGCCCGACGACGAGCAGGCGCCGGCGCGCCTGCGGGGACTGCGGTTCGCGCCGGCCCTCGACGCGGCGCTGCGGGCCGGCGCGGTGGTCGAGCGGCCGGACTGGCGGGAGCGCGAGCTGGCCGCCTGGCGGGAGGTCGTGGCGATCGACCCGGGCGACGATCCGGCGCTGCGGTCACTGCACCACGAGGGCGTGCAGACACTGCGCCGGCGGAAGCCGGTGCGCCGGGTGCTGCTGACCGCGCGCCGGTAGGCCGAGTGCGGGGCTGCCGGCACCGGGACGCCGAACGCGAGGCACCGCCGAGCGCAGGGCGTCGGCGTCCCGCTCGCCCCGGTGCTCGCGCCCGTGTCGCTCCTGCGCCTCGAGCGACGTCCCCTACGGCGTGTCGCCTCGCGGGGTGCGCAGGGGCGGGACGGCTGTGACGGGAAGGACGTGCGCGCCGAGGTTGCCACCTCGGTATGCATACGCAGTAGGCAGGGGGTGAGGGCGTGTCGGTCAAGCACGGGCTGCTGGCGCTCCTGTGCGAGGGGCCGCGCTACGGCTACGAGCTCAAGGCGGCCTTCGAGGCCCGCACCGGCGAGGCCTGGCCGCTCAACGTCGGGCAGGTCTACACGACGCTGGCCCGCCTGGAGCGCGACGGCCACGTGGCCCGCGACAGCGAGGACGCCGACGGCCACGTCCACTACCGCCTCACCGAGGCCGGCCGCCGCG
>JALYMN010000293.1 GCA_030773675.1 Actinomycetota bacterium | reverse complement strand
ATCAGAGCTATCAAGGGCCGTGGCGGGAGCTGGTCGAGGTCAGCGGCCGGGTGCTGCAGGGGCTGACGTACTACCCGACCGGCGCCATGGTTGCGGCGGCAACCACGTCGCTGCCGGAGTCGGTGGGTGGGACCCGTAACTGGGACTACCGCTACACCTGGGTACGGGACGCCAGCATGACGTTGCAGGCTCTGTGGGTGGCCGCGTGCCCGGACGAGGCTGGCAAGTTCTTCAACTTCCTACGCGACCACCCACGGCGCCGTCATCAAGTGCGCCGTCGTGCAGGCGCTGCGTGCCCCGATCGAAGCGGTCTGGGACCTCGACGTCGCACACGGCCCGGTGACCGAGCTGCACGTCACCGGCTCGTCATGGCGGGTCACGAGGGTCGCTGCCTGATCTACGCGCACCGGTCATGAGCGGCGCCCGGTGGGTAAGGTCCCAGGGTGGGTCCCGACGGTGCGCTCTACGTGACGACGAGCAACGCCGATGGGCGCGGGGACTCGGGCCCGGACGACGACCGCGTCCTGCGGGTCGTGCCCCCTGCAGCCTGACCCCGAGCGGGTGGTGCCCGACTCGCGACGTCCGGACCAAACCCCGCCGTCAGAGGCGCGCAGCTGCCCTGTGGACGACTGTCGTCCGAGGCGGTCCGGCTGCGGCCAGGAGCACACGAGGAAGCCGGTGAGAGTCCGGCGTCCCGCCACTGTGACCGGGAAGCAGACCCCAGGCACGAGCACTGCCCGCTCGGGTGGGAAGGTCGGGGGCAAGCGGAGACCCGGGAGCCAGGAGACTCGAGTTGAGGTCAGCTGGCTGACACTCGGACCTCGATCATCCGTGAACCGTGACCGTGACCGTGACCGTGACCGTGACCGTGCATGGGCTGAGTACGTTCGTGCGGTGACTCGCGCTGATGACATCTACCGCTCAGCGGGGGTCGGCTCGGCTTTACCGGCCCCGCCGAGATGCGTGCAGACGTGCCGGTACCCGACGGGTGAGAGCCGCGCACCCGGAGGCCTCGGCCGCCGCCACCAGGCTCGCCGTGACGCGCTGGCGGGTGCGGCGGTCCCGGCGGTAGGCACTGCCAGGGTGACGGTGCGGAACTCGTCGCTCAGGTGTGTGACGAGGTCGCCGACGGCGTCTGGGCGGGTCACCTCGGCGAGCGCGACGGTCTGCGCGGTGTCGGCCAGGTCGCGGACCGGGGACTCCGACTCCGCGGCGGGTCGGCGCGTCGACGTGGTGACTGCGGCGCTTGAGCAACGGGTACGACGCGGCGGACGAGCGCACCGCTTCCGCCAGCCACGGGGATCTTCATCGGTTGGGTCCCGGCCGTCCCGCCGTCGGCTGCGTGCAGGGCCTGGATGACCGGCACGTCCCGCTGGTCGGCAGCGTCAGCAAGTCGCTGGCGCCCGCCGTCCGGCTCGGCTGGGGTGCTGCCGCCTGCAGACCTGCGTGAGAAGGTCCGCTGCCCGACAGACTCGACGAGGACCGGGTCGTGTCGGCCGGCGCCGACGCGGGGGTCCTGGTCACCGGCCTGCGCACGATGACGGGGGCGCATCCGACGGGGCCGGCCCTCGTGCTGGCCTTCGCTTGCCTGACTCCCGACCTGTTGGGAGGCGCTGATCCGCGTAGTCGGCGCGGCCGAGGCGCTGTCACGGCCACCTGACCGGCGTCAACGACCGTCCCAGGACCCCTGCCACCCGAGCAAGCGTGCCGCCACGCGAGCGGCCGTCGTCATGATGGTGAGTGATCACCGCTCACCATCAGCCACGACGCGACATGATCTCCTTCACCGGCTCGACCCGCGTCGGCAAGCGCGGCCGCGAGGTCGCCGCGGCCACGGTCAAGCGCGTCGCGCACTCGGACGATGCGGCGTCTAGAGCACCGAAGGCCAGGCCGGTGGCCAACGCGTAGATCCTGTGGCGCCAGGCGTCGACGGCGGTCCCGGTCAGGCCCCGGTCCGACAGCGGCGGCGCCACCTCGAGCGAGGGCAGCATGGCAAGACCTGAGCCCACACTCCGGCGAAGTGGCTGGCCGCGCCTCGACCGGTCCCGGACGGTGAGCGCCGCCGAACGCGGGCAGAACGGTGGCACCTGTCCGCCGACCTCCGGGAGCTCGCATGAAGCGTCGTATGCGCAAGGACCGCACCGGCCAGGCCGTCCTCCGCAGTGACGAGCAGTGGCGAGAGCTGCTGTCGCCCGAGCAGTATGCCGTGCTGCGGCAGGGTGCGACCGAGCGCGCCGGGACCGCTCGCTACGCGGACAGCCGGGAGCCCGGAACCTACCGCTGCGCAGGGTGCGGCGCCGAGCTGTTCGCGTCGTCCGCCAAGTACGACTCCGGGACCGGGTGGCCGAGCTTCACCGCGCCGGTCCGGCCAGACGCAGTTCAGGAGGTTGCGGATCGGGGGCTACTCGGTCTGCGCACCGAGGTGCGCTGCCGGTCGTGCGCCTCGCACCTCGGCCACGTCTTCGGTGACGGGCCGCGGCCGGGCGGCCTGCGCTACTGCATGAA
>JALYMN010000292.1 GCA_030773675.1 Actinomycetota bacterium | reverse complement strand
ACCGTCTCTTGGGACACCTGGCGGTTAGTCGCTCGTTGATCCAGACCTCCTCCACGCGCGCGTTCTTGGGACGCGCCAGAGCAGGGGGCCGTCGTCCCGACCCCCCTGCCCACAAGCCCCGGGGGTGCCGCGAGCGGCCTCAGCAGGTAGCGACACGCGAAACTTAGTATCACCGGTGGAAGTTGTGGAATCTGTGCCTGCTCTGCCGCCGGCACCACGTCCTCTGGCACCTCGGCAAGCTCACCCTCCCCGACCTGCACCTGCCGTGGCTGGCCCCCGACAAGCCCGACCCACCGTGGCCACCACGCTGAGGAGCGCACGCGCGAGGCGGGGGAGCAGCGGCGGACAGCGCGCTGCGCGGGCGGGTCGCGCAGCCGTCGGGTTCCCTCGCGCCCTGGAGCCGCCCCGCTGCGCAGACCCGCCCCACTGCATGCACCCGTCCCGCTGCAGAGACCCGTCCCGACCGACCTAGAGCTGCTCGTCACGATGCAGGCCGTGCCCGTCCGCCGGCATGCGGCGCGCGAGTCGGGCTGTCAGAGGAAGAGGGTGCCGGTCTTGTCCTTGCGGACCTCCTCGTACGCGGCGACGAGCAGGCCCGGGTCGGGGTCCTCGAGCATGCGGGGCTTGGCCAGTGCGTCGAGGACGACGAAGCGCAGGCGGCTCCCGCGGCTCTTCTTGTCGACGGCCATGACCGCCCGCAGCCGGGACCACTCGCCCTCGTACTGCACGGGCAGGCCCACCGACTGCAGGACGCTTGCGTGACGCTCCGCTGTGGCGTCGTCGAGCCGGCCGGCGAGCCGGCCCAGCTCGGCGGCGAAGACCAGCCCCACGCTCACGGCCGCGCCGTGGCGCCAGCGGTAGTCCTCGACCTTCTCGATGGCGTGACCGAGCGTGTGCCCGTAGTTGAGCACCTCGCGCAGGCCCTGCTCGGTGAGGTCGGACCCGACCACCCCTGCCTTGACGGCGATGGCGCGCTCGACCAGCTCGCGCGTGTGCGGTCCTGCGGGCGACGTCGCGGCGGCCGGGTCCTGCTCGATCAGCTCGAGGATGCGGGGGTCGTGCGTGAACCCCACCTTGATCACCTCGGCCAGGCCTGCGACGTAGTCGTGCCGGGGCAGGGTGGACAGCGCCGTGAGGTCGCACAGCACCCCGGCCGGCGGGTGGAACGCGCCGACGAGGTTTTTGCCGGCCGATGTGTTGATCCCGGTCTTGCCGCCGACCGCGGCGTCGACCATGCCGAGCAGCGTGGTCGGCACGTGCAGCACGCGCACGCCCCGCAGCCACGTCGCGGCCACGAAGCCGGCCAGGTCGGTGGTGGCGCCGCCGCCCACGGCGACCACGGCGTCGTTGCGGGTGAACCCCACCTGCCCGAGCACGTCCCACAGGTAGGCGGCCACCTTGAGGTCCTTGCTCTTCTCGCCGTCCGGGACCTCGACGGCGATGGCCTGCAGGCCCTGACCGAGCAGGTCCTCGCGGACCGCCTCGCCGGTGGCGGCGAGCGCGCCCGGGTGGACCACGGCGACCCGGTCGGCACCCGACAACATCCCGGTCAGCTCGCCGAGCAGGCCCTCGCCGACGACGACGTCGTACGGCTGCGTGCCCGGCACCTCGATGCGGGTCGGGGTCATGCCTGCACCTGCAGCACGTGCAACGCCTCCAGCACCTCGTCCAGGACCCGCTCCGGCGTCTTGCCGTCCGTGTTCACCTCGGCGCTCGCCACCTCGCGGTACAGCGGCAGCCGGGCGGCCAGCAGCTCGCGCAGGGCGGCCCGCGGGTTCAGCGCCAGGACCGGGCGGCTCTGCGCCAGCCCGACCCGTGAGGCGGCGTCGGGCAGGCCGACGGACAGGAACACCACCCGGTGCCCCCGCAGCAGCGCGCGGGTCGCCTCGGCGAGGACCGCGCCGCCTCCTAAGCTGAGGACGCCGTCGTGCGCGGCCACCGCTCGGGCGACCGCCTCACGCTCCAGCGCGCGGAACCGCTCCTCGCCGTCGTCGACGAAGATCTCCGCGATCGGCTTGCCGGTACGCGCCTCGATGTCGGCGTCCGTGTCGCGGAACGGCAGCCCGAGCCGTGCAGCGGCGAGCCGGCCGACGGTGGTCTTGCCGGCGCCGGGCGGTCCGACGAGCACGAGGGCAGGGCGGGGGTCGGCCTCCCTCACCGGACCTGCAGGGCCTTCAGGTAGCTCTCGCAGTTGCGCCGGGTCTCCTCCACGGAGTCGCCGCCGAACTTCTCGAGCGCCGCCTCGGCCAGCACCAGGGCGACCATGGCTTCGGCGACCACGCCGGCCGCCGGCACCGCGCACACGTCGCTGCGCTGGTGGTGGGCCACCGCGGCCTCGCCGGTCACGGTGTCGATAGTGCGCAGCGCCCGCGGGATTGTGCTGATCGGCTTCATCGCGGCCCGCACGCGCAGCACCTCGCCGCTCGTCATGCCGCCCTCGGTGCCGCCAAGCCGGCCGCTGGTGCGCTCGAGGCCATCGTCCCCACGGACGATCTCGTCCATTGCCCGGCTCCCCCGCACCCGGGCGAGCTCGAAGCCGTCGCCCACCTCGACGCCCTTGATCGCCTGGATGCCCATGAGCGCCCCGGCGAGGCGGGCGTCGAGCCGGCGGTCCCAGTGCACGTAGGAGCCGAGGCCGGGCGGAAGGCCGTACGCGAGCACCTCGACGACCCCGCCGAGCGTGTCGCCCTCCTTCTTCGCCGCGTCGATCTCGTCCGACATCGCCCCGCTCGCCGCCGGGTCGAACGCGCGCACCGGGCTCGCGTCGACGACCAGCAGGTCGGCGGGCTGCGGGAGCGGCGTGCCCGGCGGGACGGCGACGCCCCCGATCTCGGTGACGTGGCTCAGGACCTCCACGCCGTACGCCTGGCGCAGCAGCGCCTTCGCCACCGCGCCGAGCGCCACCCTGGCGGCCGTCTCCCGGGCGCTGGCCCGCTCGAGCACGGGGCGGGCGTCGTCGAAGCCGTACTTCTGCATGCCCACGAGGTCGGCGTGGCCCGGGCGCGGCCGGGTGAGGGGCGCGTTGCGCGCCAGGCCCTCGAGGACGTCGGCCTCCACGGGGTCCGCGCTCATCACGGTGGACCACTTGGGCCACTCGGTGTTGCCGACGCGCACCGCGAGCGGGCCGCCCTGCGTCACGCCGTGCCGGACCCCGCCGAGGAACTCGACCTCGTCCCGCTCGAACGCCATCCGCGCCCCACGCCCGTGACCGAGCCGGCGCCGGGCGAGCTCGTCGGCGACCTCGGACGTCGTCGTGCGGACGCCGGCGGGCAGCCCCTCGAGCACAGCCGTGAGAGCGGGGCCGTGCGACTCACCGGCGGTCAACCATCGCAACACCCGGCCATCCTCCCAGACGCTGCGCCTGGGGCCTCCGCGGTGAGATTGGCGAGGCGGCAGGGCGGCAGGCGCGGGGCGGCGAGGCGGCGAGGCGGCGGGGCGGCAGACAGGGCGCGGACGAGGGGCAGGCGGACGAGCGGCGGGCAGAGCGGACGAGCGGCAGGCAGAGCGGATGAGGGCGCGTGCGGCGCGAGCGCGCCGCGACCCCGCTCGGCGGGGACTAGCGCACCGAGACGGCGCGGCCGGTGAGCAGGTCGAACGGCTCCCCGTCGCCGACCTGCAGCACCGCCGTCCACTGCCGGGCGGCGGGGCCCTCCTGGAGCGAGATGAGGCGCAGCTCCTTGCTCGGGCCGAAGACCGCGTCGACGCGCGCGGCGGTGCGCACGCCGTCGATGGTGAACACGGCCTCCAGCGCGCCGTCCTGCTCGGTGACGTCGATGAGGACCAGCCGGTGCTCCCGCGTGGTGGCCGTGGGAGCCGGCGTCGCGGGGCGGGGCGCAGAGGTGCTCGACGGCAGCGGTGCTGGCGCACCAGTGGTCGGGGCGGTGCGCGCGACGGGCTGCTCCACGTCGGCGACCGGCACGGTCGTGTCGGCCGGACGGGGTGCGGCCGAAGGCACGGGGGCGGTCGTGTCGGTACGGTCGGGTCCAGCGGGGGTGTCCGCCACCGGCTCGACGTACAGGGCGCGGAACGGGTCGCGCCCGAGGTCCTCGTCGAACGGGACGGGCAGCTTCGGTGCGGGCGTGGTCGCCGCGGCGGCGGCTGCGGCACGCGGCGCCCGCGTCACGGCGCCGGCCGTCAGCTCCTCGTC
>JALYMN010000291.1 GCA_030773675.1 Actinomycetota bacterium | reverse complement strand
GGTGAGCTGCGCGGGGTCGAGCGCGACGTCCAGGCGCGAGGCGAGGGCGGCGAGCACGAGCTTGCGCACCCGCCGGCCGTCCCAGCCGGCGCAGCGGGCCGCGACCTTGCGGTGCAGGCCGTCGTCGTCGGCCAGCGGGCGCAGCGCGGGCCACAGGCCGGCCAGCTCGCGCAGCGACGCCCGCACGATCGCGGCGACCGTCTCCTCGTCGGGCAGCGGCACGTGCAGCACCAGGTCGGCGCGCGACAGGAACGCCTCGTCGATCGCCTGCGGGAAGTTCGTCGTGGTCACGAACAGCATGCCCGGGAAGTCCGCGGCGACCGCGTCGATGCCGGCGAGCAGCGCGTCGGTGGCCCGGTGCACATCGACCGGGTTGGTCTCGAACGACGCCGCCGACCGGCGCACCGCGAGGCTCTCCACCTCGTCGACGAGCACGACGGTGTGCGGGCGCCGGGCGGCGAGCTCGGGAACCGTGTCGGTCATCAGCCGCGTGATCGCCCGCTGGCTCTCGCCGAGCATCTCGCTCGGGAACGCGTGCGGGTCGACCTCGACGTACGTCGTCGCGCCCTGCGGGGCGAGCGCCCGCGCGGCGGCCTGCGCGAGGCCGCGGCCGAGTGTCGTCTTGCCCGTGCCGGGCGGCCCGGCGAGCACGACGAGGCCGTGCGGCAGGCCGGGCAGCGTCGCGAGCCGGCGGCCGTGCCGCATCGTCAGGAGCGCGGTCGCGAGCAGCCGCTCCTTGGTGCCGGGCGGGACGAGGATGTGGTCCCACGGGCCGTCGTGGTGGTCCGACGGCAGGGCGTGCACCGACAGCACGCCCTGCGGCAGTCGCGGTCCCTGAGCCTGCGCCACGTCAGGGCCAGGTCGGTCGCTCGAGCACCGGCGGCCACTCGATGGTCGAGTAGTCGCCGGCCTGCGCGTCGCGGACCGCCTCCGGCGGCTCCTCGAACAGCACCATCGGGTCCATGAGCACCCGCATGGTCTCGAGCAGGCTGTCGAACATGTGGATGCGGACGACCTTGGCGGTCTTCTCCGGGTCGTCGTTGAAGTGCTGGTGCCACAGGAAGTGGTCGACGACGATGAGATCGCCCTTCTCCCACGGGTGGTCCTCGCCCTTGTCCGGCTCGGTGCCGAGGAAGCTGTGGCCGCGGCCCTCGACGACGTACAGCCAGGCCTCGCCGGGGTGGCGGTGCATCGACTGCCCGCGGCCGGGGCCGATCTCGAACATGGCCATCGTGATGCCGGAGGCCTGGTAGCCGATCGCCCGGTCGAGCAGGAAGGTGGTGCGGGTGCCGCGCGGGGTCTGCAGCAGCTCGAGGGAGTCCCAGCTGGTGTGCAGGCGCCCGGACCGGCGGCCCTCCTGGTCCTTGGCCAGCCGGCGCACCCGGCGGGCGTAGGGGTCGTCGCCGGAGATCGGCGGCGCGTACGGCGGCCGCGGCGCGAGCTGGTCGGCCGGCGTGTGTCCGCCCTCCTCCTGGAAGGCCATGCCCATCGTCTCGAGCATCGGCTCGCTGGAGAAGCTGAGGAAGCGGGCCGTCGCACCGTTCTCCCGGCTGCCCTCGTTGCCGTGCCGGTGCCAGGCGAAGGACGGCAGGTGCAGCGAGTCGCCCGGGCCCCACTCGATCCGCTCGCCGTCGATCTCGGTCCAGCCCCAGCCGGCGACGACGAACAGCATCGCGTCCCAGGAGTGGCGGTGCACGGTCGAGGTGACGCCCGGGTCGATCTCGTGGACGAGCGCGTCCATCGAGCGGGTCGGCCGGTCGCCGTCGGCGCCGACGTACACGCCGCGCCGCATCCCGCGGGCTGTGTCGTGCATCTGTACGTCACCCACCCGGATGACCGTGTTGCGGTAATTCCTCCACTCCTCCAGGAAGTCGGCGCGCCGCTTCTTCTGGACGTGGTAGTGCGTCACGCCGGTCGTGGTCTTCGTCGCCATGCCGCTCCTCGGGCCCACCGCCCTGCCGGTCCAACTGTCATACCTACGAACCATAGATCAGACGACGAGCCGTGTGGCAAGGCTCAGGCGGAGCGGCAGCTCGGAGAGCTCCCTGCGGCGGAGCCGGAGCACGTTGTCGAGCCGCTGCCCGGCTGCCCGGCCGGCCCGGGCAGCTCCACGCGGAAGGTCTCGCAGCGCTCGACGTCCCACGCGCCGGGGGCCGGGTCCAGCGCCTGCAGCACGTCCTCCGGGGCGGGGAAGCGCACGTCGTGCACCGGCTGCCACGACGGGCCGCTCCCGTGCCCGCGACCAGCAGGGTGCCGCCGGGGGTGACGGCCGCCGCCGCCGCCCGGCGCAGCACGCGTCCCGCGCCCCGGGCTGCTCGGCGGGCGAGTGCAGGAAGCAGGCGCTGACGAGGTCGAAGGAGCCCGGCGGGAACGACGTCCCGAGGTCGTGCTGCTGCCAGTCGACCCTCCCGGCCAGGCCGGAGGCGCGGGCGGAGGCCTCGGCGCGCTCGAGCGCCGTCCGGGAGACGTCGACGGCGGTCACCTGCCAGCCGCAACCCGCCAGCCAGAGCGCGTCGGCGCCCTCCCCGCAGCCGAGGTCCAGCGCCCGGCCCGGGGTGAGCCCGTCCGTCTCGCGGACGAGGACCGGGTTCGGCTCGCCGCTCCAGACCTGCTCCCGCTCGCGGTAGAAGCCCTCCCAGAAGCGCTCGGAATCGCGGGTGTCCTGCTGCACGACGACCTCCCCTGCCGCACGGCCTCCGGTCGGCCGCTGCTCGGGCAAGGGTGCGCCGGCAGGGTGCCGGGCCGACAACTCCTGTTGCCGGCGTGGCAACGTGTGCCCGTGGACGACCTGGGCGAGACGCTGAGCGGTGTCGGCGCGCGGCTGCGCGCGCTGCGGCAGGAGCGCGGCGCGACGCTGGCCGAGCTGTCGCGCACGACGGGCATCTCGGTGAGCACTCTGTCGCGGCTCGAGGCCGGCCAGCGCCGCCCGACCCTGGAGCTGCTGGTGCCCCTCGCCCGCGCCCACCAGTGCCGCTCGACGAGCTGGTCGACGCCCCGCCGACGGGCGACCCGCGCGTCTCGCTGCGCCCCGTCGTCCGGGGCGGTGTCACCTTCGTCGCCCTGTCCCGCCGGCCCGGCGGGGTGCAGGCGTACAAGCAGGTGTTCCCGCCGGGCTGGCCCGGCCGCGAGCCGGACCTGCAGACGCACGAGGGCTACGAGTGGCTCTACGTCCTGGCCGGCCGGGTGCGGCTGGGACTGGGCGAGCGCGACCTCGCCCTCGGGCCCGGCGAGGTCGCGGAGTTCGACACCCGCCTGCCGCACGCGGTCAGCAACCCCTTCGCGCAGCCTGCGGAGGTGCTCAGCCTGTTCGGGCCGCAGGGCGAGCGGCTGCACGTGCGCGCGCGCCCGCGGTCGGGCTAGCCCCGCTCGTCCGCGGCGAACACGAGCGACTTGATCGTCACCGGCACGGTGCGGGAGGGGAAGCGCACCCGTCCGAGGTCGATGTAGTCGAAGTCGCGCAGGCTCAGCCCGTCGACGACGAGCAGGGCGTTGTCCACCCCGAGCTCGGTGCGCAGCAGCCGGCCGAGGGTCATCGCGACGTCGCCGTCCAGCACCAGGTACACCGGCCGGCCCGCCGCGATCGGCCCGGCGAGCCCCTCGGCCACGCCGCGGGCGAACGGCAGCAGCCGGTCGTACCGCGGCAGCCCGGTCCAGGACAGGGCCAGCGCGACGTCGGCGTCGGCGTGCGCGGCGTCCAGCGCGACGAGGCGGGCGCGCACGGCGGCGGCGACTGCGCCGGCGTCTACGACCTCGCCGAGCTCGTACGCCGGGCGCACGACCTGCAGGTTGCGGCGGGGGAGCAGCGCGTCCGGGTCGGTGATGCAGCCGGTGTTGCCGGACAGCTGCACGCTGTACTCCGACGCGCCGAGCGCGGTGGCCCGGATGCACTCGCCGGCGGGCAGCAGCGGCGGCAGCGTGCCGTCGTCCCCACCGACGTCGAGGCGGCGGCGCAGGGCGCGGCCCAGCGGCAGGCCGAGGTCGCCGAACGAGGCGTTCTCCCGGTCGTAGGCGTACTCGGCGACCCCACCGGACAGCATCAGCCCGTCGACGCGGCCGACGCCGGCGAGAGGGTCGGTGAGGTAGAGGCCGGCGACGTCGTCCGGCGGCGGGTCCCCGGCCAGCGCGGCGCCGAGCACGCGCACGAGGCCGTCGGCCATGTTCTCGGCGACGTGCGCGACCTGCTCGGGAGGCGCGTGCCCGCCGAGCTCCCACGCGTGCCCGGCGCGGGCGGCGTGCTCCTGCCCGGCCGGGTCCAGCCGCACGATCCGGTCGTCGTCGTCGACGACCTGCAGCCGCCCGCCGACGTGCACCGCCGCGGTCGCGGTGATCTGGCCGCGGTCGAGCACCGCGAGCTTCGTGGTGCCGCCGCCGACGTCGACGTTGAGGATCCGCAGGCCGGCGTCGTACGACGCCCGCGCGGCGCCGGAGCCGTAGGCCGCGAGCATCGCCTCCATGTGGTGCCCGGCCGTCGCGGTGACGAGCTCGCCGCCGCGCTCGGCCAGCACCCCGGCGATCGCCTCGGCGTTGCGCCGGCGCAGCGCCTCGCCGGTGAGGATGACGACGCCGGTGTCGACGTCGTCCGGCGACAGCCGCGCCTGCGCGTACGCCGCGTCGACGATCCCGCCGAGCGCCGCCGCGTCGATCGCCTCGGCGCTCGCGTACGGGGTCAGCGCGACGGGGGAGCGGTAGAGCCGCTCGCGCTCCACCACGACGTACCGGCTGGACAGGTCCTCGCCGATGCGCCGCAGGTGCAGCCGGGAGAACACGACCTGCGTGCCGGACGAGCCGATGTCCATGCCGACGCTCGACAGCGTGACGTTGTCCTGCTGCCAGACCGGGTCGTCGAGCGGGTCGACGGCCTCGGCGTCGTGGTCGTGGTCGTGCTCCGGCGTGTACGCCGACCAGACCGTCGCGGGCTGCTCGTGCGTGCTCAGACGGAGACCGCCTCCTGCCGCGGCGGCAGCGTCGGCAGCTCGGCCTCGTAGACGGCGTCCATCTGCGGAGCCAGGCCGTGCTTCGCCAGCGCCTCGCGGAAGGTGTCGCGCACGTAGGTGGACTCGTCGGCGTAGTCGATCTGGTCGCCGCCGACGCGCTGGCTGATCCAGGCCTTGGGCACGCCCTGCGCGTTGCGCACCGACACGACCTCGTGCTTGAAGGCGAGGTAGCGGGCCGGCTGGGTCCCCGTGTTGAAGTGCTGGTGGAACCACATGTTCGGCGGCACGATGAGCGTGCCCGCGCCCCACTCGTAGCGCCGCGGCTCCTCGCCCTCGGGCCACATCAGGCTGTAGCCCTCGCCGGACAGGATGATCACGTGGGCGCCGGGGCCGTGCCGGTGCCCCTTCTTGTACGTCGCCGTCGGGAACTGCGAGATGTGGCTGTTCATCGAGCCCTTGGCCATCGAGAAGCGGATGTGCCCGCCGCCCGCGCCGCGCTCCTTCGCCTCGATCAGCGGCAGGTTCACCGCGTCGGCGACGAAGTTGGTGTCGAGCAGCAGGCCCTTCTGCTCGCCCTTCGGGCTGAAGTAGTCCGGCTCGCCGGCGAAGCGCTTCGGGAAGTCGTGCTGCGTCCCGAACACGAAGTCGACGTCGTCGTACAGGTTGATCACCGGCGGCATGTTCGTCGAGGAGACGAAGCGCGCCGGCTCCAGGCCGGAGGCGTTGAAGTGCTGGTGGTTGGCGTTGAGCGGGAGAGCGAACAGCGCGCCCGGCCCCCATTCGAAGGTCACCTCGGCGCCGGCGTCGTTCCAGACCTTGGTCGAGCCGTGGCCGGCGAGGACGAGGACCATCTCCTCGAACAGCTGCCGCTGCGGGGCGAGCGCGCCGCCCGCCGGGATCTCGCAGACGTAGCAGTCGTTGGAGGTGCGGGTCGCCTCGTGGTTGATGAACACGCCGCGTCCGCCGCGCCGCTCCCACGGCTTGAGCTCGACGGTGCGCAGGTCGGGCACGTAGTGCGCCGCGATGATGTCGAGGCCCTCGGCGGCGACCCAGCGCGTGTAGGGCGACTCCTTCTCGGTGGCGAACTTCGCCGCGAGGGTGTCGGAGACGAGCGCGTCCTTGGTGCCGGCTGCCATGCGGGCCTTCCTGCTCGGGGCGCAGGCAGGTGCCCGCCCTGTTCGGTCTATTGGTAGGACCGTAGAAGCGGGGTGGAAGGCTGTCAACGCACCACCGCGCGCCCGGCCGGCGCGGCGCCGGACTCCGCCCGGGGAGCGGGGACCCGCAGCGCGACGTGCTCGTTGCGCACGCCGAGCGCCATGAAGCGCGACATCAGCCGCACGAGGAGCGGCACCCGGGTCAGCACCCGGACGGCGAGAGGCAGCCCGCCGCGCTGCTGCGGTTCGCCGGCGGTCGGGATGAGCCGGCGCTGCATGACGAGCTGGACCCGCTGGGTCAGCCGGGTCGGCAGGTCGCGGCGCCGCTGCACCCGGGCGAGGTCGCGCTCGGACAGCGTGCCTGCGAGCAGCAGCCCGGTGAGCAGGTTGGCCGCGGCGACGGCGTCCTGGATCGCCAGGTTGATGCCGACGCCACGGCGGGGGAGGGTCTCGGGAGTCATCGGGGTGGTCTCATCGTTCCGATCGGGGGGTCAGGCGGGGCAGGGGCGGTCGCAGCCGGACCCTCCACGGGAGCGCGGTCACCGCTCAGCGCCCCAGGGCAAGGACGGAGGCGCGAGGGCTGTGCCTGTACCAGGCCACGGTCGTCGTGACGCCGCACTCGTACGGCGTGACCTGCCCGGGCCCGAAGGCCGCCTCGTAGCGGCTGGCGTCACGACGTGCGGCTGGCGGAACTGGTGAAGCAGCTCGGCGCCCTCCCGCGCGACCGGCCAGGCCAGCCCGAGCGCGCGGAC
>JALYMN010000290.1 GCA_030773675.1 Actinomycetota bacterium | reverse complement strand
GCCGAGCGCCGCGCGCACCTGCTCCAGCCGCTGCCGGGACCGCCCGGAGAGGCCGACCGCCACGCCCTCCGGCGCGGTGGCCGCGAGGTCCTCGGCCACGAGGCGGCCGACGAAGCCGGTCGCGCCGTGGACGACGACGTCGAGGTCGCGGGCTGAGGCTGTCACCGGCGTCACGCTAGGGGTCCTACGGTGAGCGCCCACGTTGAGCAGCGGAGGCCTCGTGACCCGGTTCGGACCCGTCCCGCTCACTCCCACCGCGTTCCTGGACCGCGCGCGCATCGTGCACCGCGACCGCGTCGGCCTGGTGGACGGCGAGGTCCGCCGCACCTACGAGGAGCTCGCCGACCGGTGCGAGCGGCTGGCCGGGGCGCTGGCCGGCCTCGGCGTCGAGCCGGGCGACCGGGTGTCGGTGCTCGCGCCGAACACCGGCGTCGCGCTGGAGGCGCACTACGGCGTCCCGTGGGCCGGGGCGGTGCTGAACACGCTGAACACGCGGCTGAGCGCCGGCGAGCTCTCCTACATCGTCGACCACGCCGGGGCTGAGGTGCTGGTCGTCGACGCCGACCTGCTCGACGTCGGCCGCCAGGTCGCCGAGCAGGTCGCGGGGGTGCGGCTCGTCGTCAGCGGCGGCCCGGACGACGAGTACGAGACGCTCGTGGCCGGCGCGTCCCCGCTGCGGGTGCCGGTGCCCGACGAGCTGTCGCTGCTCTCGCTCAACTACACGAGCGGCACGACCGGGAAGCCCAAGGGGGTCATGTACTCCCACCGCGGCGCCTACCTGCAGGCGCTCGCCATGGCCGCGCAGACCGGGCTCGACCCGCGCTCGGCATTCCTGTGGACCCTGCCGATGTTCCACTGCAACGGCTGGTGCTTCCCGTGGGCGGTGACCGCCGCGGGGGCGACCCACGTGGCGCTGCGCAAGGTCGACCCGGAGCGGATCTGGCGGGCGATCCGCAGAGAGGGCGTGACCAATCTGTGCGCCGCACCGACCGTGCTCACGGGGCTCGGCGCGGGCCCCTGGGCGGACGAGGGGCCCGCGGAGCGGCCAGTGCGCGTCGCGACCGGCGGCGCGCCGCCGTCCCCGGCGCTCATCGCGCGGATGGAGGAGCTCAACCTCGACGTCACGCACCTCTACGGGCTGACCGAGACCTACGGCCCGGCCGCGATCTGCGACTGGAAGCCCGAGTGGGACGACCTCGACCCGCAGGAGCAGGCGCGGCTGAAGGCCCGGCAGGGCGTCGGCAACTGGGTCAGCCTGCCGATCCGGGTGATCGACAGCGACGGCGGCGACGTGCCGGCCGACGGCGAGACCGTCGGCGAGGTCGCGCTGCGCGGCAACAACGTAATGCTCGGCTACTACCTGGACGACGAGGCGACCGCCGAGGCGGACAGCAACGGCTGGTTCAAGACCGGCGACGTGGCGGTCATGCACCCGGACGGCTACATCCAGCTCCGCGACCGGTCCAAGGACGTGATCATCTCGGGGGGAGAGAACATCGCCTCGATCGAGGTGGAGCAGGCCCTCGACTCCCACCCCGCGGTGCTCGAGAGCGCCGTCGTCGCCGCGCCCGACCCCAAATGGGGCGAGACGGTGGCCGCGTTCGTCGTCCTGCGCCCGGGGGCCTCAGCCACCGAGCAGGAGCTCATCGAGCACGTGAAGGGCAGGATCGCCCGCTTCAAGGCCCCCCGCCAGGTGCACTTCGGCGAGCTGCCGAAGACCGGCACGGGCAAGATCCAGAAGTTCGTCCTCCGCGAGCGCCTGCAGAGCTGACCGCGGGGCCGCCCCGAGCGGACCGGGCAGTGGCCGTCTGCCGCTCCGCCCGCCGCCGGCGTCCCCGACGATCTTCCGCTGATCGCGCGCGACACGCCGCAGGCGTCGCAAACGAGGGGAAGACCGCCAGGCCGCACGCGCCGGCGCGCGCCTCGTGCGCCCGCAGCGAGACATGGCCGGCCCCTGGTGTCGCTGCCGGCGCAGGAACACACCGGGCCACTGGCTTGTGCGCCCGCAGCGACCCACGGGCGCCGGGACGTCGAGGGCAGCACAAGCACCCGCCGGGCCGCCGGTACTCGGGCCCAGCCTGGCAGGAGCGCAGCCCGGCGTCGGGTCCTGGAAGGCGCATCAAGGCCGGAGCGCCAGCGGAGGCCAGCGCCGGAAGGACCCGGCGCTGGGCGGAGCGGCCCAGCAGCGGCGCCGGGCGGAGCGGCCGCAGGGAGCCCCCCTACCGCCCGTCCGCGCCGATCGTGCCGAGCGCCGAGCTGATCTCGTCGGCGAAGTGCGCCAGCAGCAGGACGTCGCGCAGCTCCCCCGACCGGTCCCGGATGTGGTCGCGCAGCAGCGCCTCCCCCTCGAACCCGAGCCCGCGGAACATCCGTGCCGCGGCCTCCTGCTCGGCGACCACCTCGACCAGGATCTTCTTGAGCCCGGCGTCCAGCGCGGCGAGCATGGCGGTCTGGGCGAGGCCGCGGCCGAGGCCCTGCCGCCGCTGCGCGGGGGCGACGGCGAGCCGCAGCTCCCCGACGTGGTCCGACCAGCCGACGAGCGGGGTCAGCGCGACGTACCCGAGCACCTCACCGCCGTGCTCGGCCACCCAGCGACGGATCCGGTCGGACGGCTCGACCATCTGCGCCACCACCGCGGCGTCGCGGACGTCCTCCTTCATGAAGGCGACGTCCTCGTCGGGCATCGCGGCGAAGAACCGCTGCAGCGCGTCGAGGTGCTCGGGCAGCAGGGTGGTGCCGGTGGTGGAGCCGGTGGTCATGCACTCTCCTGCCGCTCGGACTGCGGGCCCACGGGCCGGCTGTGGGCTCGAAGGAACTCGACGATGCTCGGGATGGTCACCTTCTGCGCGGTCCGGCCGACGGCGAGCCCGATGTGGCCGGCCTGCAGGAGCAGCTCGTCCTTCTGCGCGCTGCCGACGAGGTCGAGCACCGCGCGCGCGGCCTCGGGCGGCACGATGTGGTCCTTGGCGGCGACGACGTTGAGGAACGGCACCGTGACGTCCGACAGGTGCACCGGCCGCCCGCCCACCCGGAGCCGGTCCGTCATGAAGCCGTTGTCGCGGACCAGCACGTCGATGCACTGCTGCGCGGTGCGCCCCGGGAAGGGCACGTGGTCGGCGGTCCAGCCGGTCATGAGCTGGTGGGCGACGACGTGCTGGTCGTTCCACAGGTTGTCGAGCAGGTTGGCGTACGTCGCCAGCTCGCTCGTGGGCTTCAGCACCCGGAAGGCGTTGCGGATGACGTCGGGCGGGATGTTGCCGTCGTCGTCGAGCAGGTCCTCGAGCCGGACGTCGTCGCGGGCGGCGAGTCCGGTCAGCAGGCCCATGTTGGTGTAGTCGACGGGCGTGGCGATGGTGGTGAGGCTGGCCAGGGGCAGCTCGGGGTGGGCGGCCGCGGCGAGCAGCGACAGCACGCCGCCGAAGCAGTAGCCGACGAGCGCGACGTCCTGGCTGCCCGTCGTACGGCGGACCGCCTCGACCGCCGACGGCAGGTAGCGGTCGACGTAGTCCTCGAGGCCGTTGTCGGCGTCGCGGTCCTCCGGGACGCCCCAGTCGAGAAGGTGGACGTCGAACCCCTCGTCGCGCAGCCGCTCGACGAAGCTGTTGCCAGGCGCGAGGTCGAGGATGTAGCTGCGCGACACCAGGCTGAACACGATGAGCAGCGGCGGGCCGTACCGGACCGCGTCGCTGCGGTAGCGGTACAGGGTCGCCCGGTCCTTCTGCCAGACGACGTCCTTGGGCGTCAGGCCCGAGCGGGGCCTACCCGCCCCCGCCGCCAGCTTGATCCCGTTGCGCGCCCGCAGTGCGTTGCGCTCCACGTCGCGCCGCAGACGCGCCAGCGCGTCCGCGGGCGCCCGCAGGACGCTGGGCTGGGCTCCCGCCTGCGTCTGCACTGCCGTCTGCCCCGACGCCTCCGCCACCTGACGACCCCTTCCGCTCCTCGACCAGCGTGCTCTCGAGCACCTCGCGCAGCAGCCGGACCTCGCGGTCCAGCGAGGACACCTGGCGGCGCAGCCGCCGCACGTCGCTGCGCGCGGGCAGGTTGAGCAGGTGCCACACCCCTCGGGTGACCCCGTCGACGCGCTTGCGCACCCCAGCGCTGCCCTGCTGCGCCAGGGCCACCGCGTCGGCGAACGCCGAGCTCTGCACGCCCCGCTCCAGGTGTGGCGCGACGGTCTGCTCGGTCGCGTCGAACGCGCGGCGCCACAGCGGCTTGGGAGCCTTCTCCGCCACACCCACCTCCGGTCCTCCTGCTGAGCGGGGTACAGCATCCCCCATGCCCTCACCGTCGAAGGACCAGGTCGTCGTCGTGCCCGGCGCCCGGCTGCACGTCGAGCGGACGGGGCGCGGCGAGCCGCTGCTGTTCGTCACCGGCTTCGCCATCGGCTCGGAGGTGTTCGCCCCCGTCCTGCCGCTGTTCGCCCCGCACTTCGACTGCGTCACCTACGACAACCGCGCCGCCGGCCGCTCGAGCGTGCCGCTGCTGCCGACGTCCATGCCGGAGCTGGCCGCGGACGGCGTGCGCGTGCTCGACGCGCTCGGCGTCGACGCCGCGCACGTGCACGGGGTGTCGATGGGCGGGATGGTGGCCCAGGAGATGGCGCTGCGCTTCCCCGACCGGGTGCGCAGCCTGGTGCTGCAGGGCACCAGCCCGGGCGGGCCGCGCTCGCTGCCGCCGGAGCTGCGCGGAGCCGCCG
>JALYMN010000289.1 GCA_030773675.1 Actinomycetota bacterium | reverse complement strand
GTCACCGGCCTGTCCGGCGCCGACCTGGCCGCGCAGGCCCAGCCCACCGTGGGGGCGCCGGAAGCCCAAAGACACGCCGTCAGCGCTGGTAGCGGCGTCGCGCAGCCGCAGAACGGCACTCTCCACCCCCGCGTGGCGAAAACGTCGCCGACGCGGCGCGGGCGGGTGCTGCTCGGCAGCACGCTGTTCGTCGCCGGCTTCACCGCCGTCTTCGTCGCCGGCGGGGCCCTGTTCGGCGGTGTCGAAGCCTGCTCGTCGAGCACAAGGCGGTCGTCGACCGTGTTCTGGGCCTGCTGACCGTGCTGCTCGGCCTGTCGTTCCTCGGGCTCATCCCCGGCTTGCAGCGCGAGGTCCGCGTCCACCGGCTGCCGCGCGCCGGCCTGGCTGGCGCGCCGCTGCTCGGCGTCGTGTTCGGCGTGGGCTGGACTCCCTGCCTCGGCCCGCGCTCGGCGCCGTCCAGACCCTGGCGTACACGCAGGCGTCCGCGGGTTGCGGCGCCCTGCTGACGGCCGCGTACTGCCTCGGCCTCGGCCTGCCGTTCATCGTCACCGGCCTGGCGTTCCGACGCGCCCTCGCCGCCTTCGACCGCGTCAAGAAGCACTACGGGTTGGTCATGAACATCGGCGACGCGCTGCTCATCGCCGTCGGCCTGCTGCTGGTCACCGGCATCTGGGAGCAGCTCATGATCGAGGTGCGGCTGCTCCTGTCGCGGTGGACCGCACCGTCTGAGCAGGTGTTGGCGCTTGGGCAACGTCGGCCAGCACGGACGCGGGACAGCTCCCGTGGCGACAGGCCGGCGGGGCGCCGCCGGTGACCTCGGCACCGGTGGCCTTGCCGTCGTCGCCGCCCCCGCAGACCGTTCAAGCGGATCCATTCCGGGTTCTGCTTGGTGGGTTACGCCACAACTAGTGGGCCGTAGTCGAAGTCTTCTTGCGGTCGGCTTTGGCGAGGATCTGGTCGGCGGTCTTGGTCCAGATGAACGGGTGGGCGCGGTCGTTCCAGCCATCGATGAACGCGCGGATGGCCTTGTTGAGCTCGGGAACGGATCGGAAGGTGCCGCGGTGGATGGCCTGGCGTTCGATGATGCCGAACCAGACCTCGACGAGGTTGAGCCAGCTGCCTGAGGTCGGGATGAAGTGGACGTGCACCCGCGGATTGGCGGCGAGCCAGTCGCGGACCTCGACCCGCTTGTGCGCGGCGTAGTTGTCCATGACCAGGTGCAGCTGCACGTCGGGGTAGGCGCGGGCGACCTGCTTGAGGAACCGCAGGAACTCCTGATGGCGGTGCCGCGGGAGGCAGTGGCCGGTGACCTTGCTGGCCGCGGTGCTCGCCTTCGCCCGGGACCATCATCTGCAGGGGCGGGTGAGCGGGCGGGTGCAGTCCCAGCTCGGGCTGTGCGAGACCCGGTACTACCAGCTGCTGGTGGACGTGCTGGACCGGCCCGAGGCCGCGGCCGCCGAACCCGAGCTCGTGCAGCACCTGCGGGCCTTGCGCGACCGCCGCCGGCGACTGCGCTCCGCCGCACTCCAGGTCTCCGGCACACTGATCACGTGACAGATCGAGTTCAGCGCCGGCCGGCGCGACCAGTTCGCTCAGCGGTGACGGTGCGCAGCATGTCCAGCCCCCGCCCCGGCCGGGTGCTGTCCGACGCGGTGCGGCTGGTCGAGCGGGCCCTCGAGCAGGTGCAGCGCATGACCGGGTACGCCGCCGTCCACGTCAAGGCGCAGCGCACACGGGTGTAGAGCACGACCTCGCCGGTCGTGCCCGCCGCGTGGAGCGCTGCGCGACGTCGGGTCGGGGTTAGTTGGGTTCGGTCGCTTTGCGGGAGCCCGCGGATCTCGAGCAGTGCCTGCAGCCGCTGCCGGGCCAGCAGTTCCGCCGCCTCGTCGCACCCCTCGGTCGACTGCGAGCGGCGCCACGCCGTGCCGGCCGAGGCGGTTGGCAGGCACGACTCCGCGGGCAGCTTCCCCGAACTCCCGGATCGGCCGAAACCTGTTGCTCCCAGCGGCCACGCCGCCAAGGCTGTGCTGTTGTGGGTTGGCCTTCTACACGCAGCCGGAGCCGGCCGCGGGCCGGGTGCGCAGCGTGTGCTCCGTGCTGATCAGTTGCCGTGGGGTAGCGGTGCCATCACCGACCATTCGGGCGGTCTTGCAGAAGTCAGCCTCGCGTGCGCCTGAAGCCCCTTTCCGAGCAGGTCGTCGTGGTCCTCGGCGCGTCCAGCGGGATCGGCCGGGAGACCGCGCTGCGGCTCGCCGACCGCGGCGCCGCCGTCGTGGTCGGCGCGCGCAGCGAGCC
>JALYMN010000288.1 GCA_030773675.1 Actinomycetota bacterium | reverse complement strand
GTCGGCGGCGACCTGCTCGAGCAGGCGGCGCGCGCCGGCGGCGTCCAGGCGGGTCTGCGGATCGGGGTCGAGCAGGCCGTCGAGCACCGGGACGAGCGGGCCGGCGGCGACGTAGGGCTCCTGGTCGCCGGTGACGACGGCCGTCAGGGTGGGCAGCGGCTCGCCCTTGTCGTACGGCGGGCGCCCCTCCACCGCGGTGAACAGCGTGGCGCCGAGCGCCCACAGGTCGCTCGGCGGTCCGGGCGGCAGGCCGCGTGCCCGCTCGGGCGAGATGTAGCTCGGCGAGCCGAGCAGCAGGCCCGTGCTGGTGATCGACGGGTCGCCTGCCGAGGTCGCGATGCCGAAGTCGGTGAGCACCACCCGGTCGCGCCCGAGCAGCACGTTCGAGGGCTTCACGTCGCGGTGCACGATGCCCTGGCGGTGCGCGGCCTCGAGCGCGCCGAGCACGGCGAGGCCGACCTCGGCCGTCCGCTGCGGCGACAGCGGACCGTCCTCGCGGACGACCTCGGCCAGCGTCCGCGCCTCGACGAGCTCGAGGACGAGCCAGGGCTGGCCGTCCTGCTCGACGACGTCGTAGACGGTGACCGCGCTGGGGTGGTCGAGCCGCGCCGCGGCTCGCGCCTCGCGCAGCGTCCGCTCGCGCAGGGTGGCCCGCTCCTGATCGCTCAGCCCGTGCGGCGGCACGACCTCCTTGACCGCGACCTGACGGCCGAGCACGGCGTCCTCGGCCCGCCACACGGTCCCCATCCCGCCCGAGCCCAGCGGGGCGAGCAACCGGTAGCGGCCGCCGACGGTGCGCGCGCCGGTGCGGCTCGCGCCGCCTCCGGACACCTCCACCGCGCCCTCACCGAGCCTTCCCGACCGCCTCTCCAGCCCGCGACCTCCCCGGGCGGCGGCCCGTCCACGGTACGTCGCCGGCACGCCCGACCTAGCATCCGAGCGAGACTGTCGGCGCTGTCGGCATGACGGGATGACGGGAAGGCCTGAACACGATGACGCGCGACTCCGAGTCGGGCTTCCCGATCCGCCCCCTGTACGGCCCGGGCGACCTGGCCCCGGGGCTCGAGGAGCGCCTCGGCGAGCCGGGCGGCTATCCCTACACCCGGGGCGTGTACCGGAGCATGTACACGGGCCGTCCCTGGACCATGCGCCAGTACGCCGGCTTCGGGACCGCCAAGGAGTCCAACGAGCGTTATCGACACCTGGTGGCGCAGGGCACGGGTGGGCTGTCGGTGGCCTTCGACCTGCCCACGCAGATGGGCTACGACTCCGACGACCCGGTGGCGCACGGCGAGGTCGGCAAGGTCGGCGTAGCGATCGACAGCCTCGAGGACATGCGGGTGCTGTTCGACGCGATCCCGCTCGACCAGGTGTCGACGTCGATGACGATCAACGCGCCGGCCTCGGTGCTGCTGCTCATGTACCAGCTCGTCGCCGAGGAGAACGGCGTCGGCGGCGACGCCATCACCGGCACCATCCAGAACGACGTGCTCAAGGAGTACATCGCGCGCGGCACCTACATCTACCCGCCGGCGCACTCGCTGCGGCTCATCACCGACATCTTCGCCTACTGCAAGGCGGAGGTCCCGCGCTGGAACACGATCTCGATCTCCGGCTACCACATGGCCGAGGCCGGGGCCACGCCGGTGCAGGAGATCGCGTTCACGCTCGCGGACGGCGTCGAGTACGTCCGCGCGGCGATCGCCGCGGGCCTCGCCGTCGACGACTTCGCCCCGCGGCTGGCCTTCTTCTTCGTGTCCCGGACGACGATCCTCGAGGAGGTCGCCAAGTTCCGCGCCGCCCGGCGCATCTGGGCGCAGGTGATGCGCGACGAGTTCGGCGCGCAGGACCCGAAGTCGATGATGCTGCGCTTCCACACGCAGACCGCGGGGGTGCAGCTCACCGCGCAGCAGCCCGAGGTGAACCTCGTGCGCGTCGCCGTCCAGGGGCTCGCGGCCGTGCTCGGCGGCACGCAGTCGCTGCACACCAACTCCTACGACGAGGCGATCGCGCTGCCGACCGTCAAGGCGGCCACGCTCGCGCTGCGAACCCAGCAGGTGCTGGCCTACGAGACCGACGTGACGGCCACCGTCGACCCGTTCGCCGGGTCCTACGTCGTCGAGGCGATGACCGACGAGGTGGAGGCGGGCGTGCGCGAGCTCATGGCCCGGGTCGAGGAGCTCGGCGGTGCGGTCGCGGCGATCGAGCAGGGGTTCCAGAAGACCGAGATCGAGAAGTCGGCGTACGACATCGCGCTCGGCATCGACAGCGGCGAGCGGGTCGTCGTCGGCCTCAACCGCTACCGGACGCAGACCGAGGAGCGCTACGAGCCGCTGCGCGTCGACCCGTCGATCGAGGCCGACCAGCGCCAGCGGCTGCGCGCGCTGCGCGAGCGCCGCGACACGGCTGCCGTCGAGCGGGCGCTCGACGAGCTGCGGAAGGCGGCCGTCGGTGACGAGAACGTGCTCTACCCGATGAAGACGGCGTTGCGCGAGCTGGCCACCGTCGGCGAGGTGTGCGGCGCGCTGCGGGAGGTCTGGGGCGTCTACTCGCCGCAGGAGTTCTTCTAGGAGGGGCTGCTCCGGAGGCTGCTGTTTGTCACACTGCGGCTAGCTGACGCAGCGGCTCGAGCGTGCTCCCATCCCCTTCGGGACGCCCGCCGTGGTCAGCCCGCCGGTGTGTTGACATGCACGGCTACGACCCGGCCGCGTATGGGGATCGGCTGGGGGCGGACTACGACACGCTGTATCCGGTCGAGGGCCTGGAGACCGCCGAGACGGTCGAGCTCCTCGCGTCGCTGGCGCAGTGCGACCCGCAGCCTTCGCTCCTCGAGTTCGGGATCGGGACAGGGCGGCTCGCGCTCGAACTCGTCGAGCGCGGTATCGAGGTCGCCGGCATCGAGGCCTCGCAGGCCATGGTCGCGGCACTGCGCGCGAAGAGCTCAGCTCCCATCGAGGTCGCCGTGGGCGACTATGTATGCACCCGGCTGGCCAGGACGTTCTCGGTCGTGGCGCTGGTGTTCAACAACATCCTCGATCCGAGAGGGCTTCCGGCGCAGCTCGCGCTGTTCCGCAACGCCGCCGAGCACCTCGTGCCGGGCGGGCACTTCGTCATCGAGGCGTTCGTGCTTCCTGATGAGGCTCGCGACGGGAGCTGGTCGGTGTCACCGCGCTATGTCGGGGCGGACCATGTCGAGTTCCAGCTGTCGCGTTTCGACATCGAGACGAGCACGCTTGAGCGGACGCTCGTGCACCTCCGTCCCGAGGGGCCTGAGTTCGTCCGCGTCCGGGACGTCTACTCCGGGCCCGGCGAGCTCGACGTGATGGCACACGTCAACGGCTTCAAGCGAGTCGCCCGTTACTCCGACTGGGGGCGCGCACCCTTCACCGCGAGGAGCCGGCGGCACGTGTCCGTCTACCAGTGGCAGAGCCCGTGACGCCGCGCGGCGTACGCCCTGACGGGCGTGCTGTCCCGGCCCTGCCCCGTTCGACAGCGTGCCCGCGACCTGGAGGAGGACCATGAGACCGTGCGCTGGCGGCACAGCTGCCTGTGATCGGCGTGGCTCTGGCCGACTGGCCGCCTGTCCCCCGGAGAGGTAGCGGGCGTGGCTAGTCATCCACGCTGTTCCCGGTGCCACCAGGAGCGACCGGGTGGCCTCGAACCGACGACCGCTCCACCCGCGGGAGGCTCGGTACGGCTGCAGGACGTCCCCGAAGGCGCTTGGGCTTCGTTCGACGGGCACGACGTCTGTCCGGAGTGCCAGACGTCACAGGAGCGAGCCGAGGTCGGTCGGCGCATCGTCGAAGCCGTCGAGCGCGAGGTTGATCGGCGGCAGAGGGACGGGCTCGAGCCCGAGCCGACCGAGTCACCGCTGATCGAGTACGCGATGGCGCTGCGTGCCGCGGAGCAACGCTCAGGCACGTCTGCGGCGCCAGAACCGGACCTGGTCGCGGACGACTCGAGGCGCGCCCGGCTGCGGGTGGCGGTGACCGGGGCCTTCCTCACCGGCCAGGCGCTGGAGGTGAGCCTGGAGAGCTATGGCCGCCTGCAGGGCCAGCTGGAACGCAGCCTCGAGCGGTCGCACTGGACTGTCCGCGGTCTCCATGGCGGGGTCGGCACCTACCAGTCCGGCGGTGGCTTCACCCGGGAGCTGCCGCTCGTCATCGCGCGGCGTGAGGCGGCGCGTTCCTTCCCGAGATCGCTACCGCGCTCGCCGACCTCGGCGAACTCCGGCCCTTGCTCGTCGTCAACCCACGCCGGCTGGCCGTCGACGTCTACGACCTGGGCGTCGCCGTCCTGACAGCGGAGCTCGACGTCGTCGCACCGAAGGACGACCTGCCCGCGGCTGTGCGCGCTCTCAAGCAGATGGCCTGGCTCCGGCCCGGGGCGAAGGGCGCCGCGCCGCTGGCCGGCGTGCTGCAGCGGTCCCTACCGTACGGCGGGAGAGTTCGCGAGCGCCGTGCGGACGACGGCGGCGGCGGACGTGCGTGCGGAGTGGCTGTCACAGGGGCTGGCCCATGTCGCCGACGACGGCGACGGTCCCGACACGGACGAGCAGGGGCGACTGCTCTGGCTGCATCCGGTCAGCGTCCTCAGCCGGTGCGGGCTTGCAGACGTCGTCAACGATCTCGCTCCGCCGTTCGCGGAGAGGCTCGACATCGAGCGCGGTGAGCTCGTGGCCGGGATCGGCTGGAGTGCGGTCGCCCTCGACGCTCCGACGTCCGGGGCTGCAGACATGCCGATCCGGCTCATCCAACTCCACTGGGCGTACTACGCCCTCTACATGGCGATGAACCGCGGCCTGCTCCAGGTCCTCGATCAGAGGCGCTGGCGGCACAACTCCAGCTTGCGGCAGCTCGAGGCCGACGCTGAGGCGGTCTTTGCCGACTACCTGCGGGCCATGAACGCCCGGGCGAGGCTCGACAGCAAGCTCAGTGCGCTCGGCGGCGACGAGTCCGCCGTCTGGGAGGCCATCGCGAGGGTGCAGCGCTTCGACAGCATCGTCGAAGCGGTCGAGCGCAAGCTCGACGTTATGGACAAACTCGCGGAACACAGGGTGGGACAGGCGCAGGCGTACCGGGCGCGTCGCAACGGCGACATACTGGGCTACCTGACGGTCCTCACAGTCGTGACCGCTGCAGGTGGAGTGATCGGTGTCCTCGCAGGTGCCGTCGACCCTTCGCGAGGCTCCTTCGGCTTCCGGCTCCTGATCGTCCTGCTGGCGCTCGCCGTCGCGAGCTGCGTCTACTACCTCGCTTTCGTGAGGAGTACTCGTCTGCCGCCGTCGATGCGACGGGGCGGGGTCCAGCCCCAGACGCGCTCGGCCCGGTCCACGTCGCGGCTCCGTCAGCCGACTTCGACCTGACCGGGATGCCGCGCCCACGGCTAGCGGGTGAGTCGGGCCGCCAGGCCCCTCCGGCTCCCGCTACGGGGTCAGTCGTCGCGTCCGGCGTCGCCGTCCGGGGCCTGGGCCGCCTGCGCGGCGAGCTGCTCGTAGCGCTGCTCGCGGAACTGCTTCTCCTGCGCCAGACGGGCGATCTCCGACTCGACCGGCAGCCCGAGCTTGGCGCTGATCTTCACGACGGCGCGGGCTGCGGACACGTTGGCGTCGTGCCGGGCCTCGGGGGTGTCACGGCTGGGGTGCTGCTCCACCGAGGGCTCCCTCCGGGTCGGGACGGTCCTCAGTGTGCGTCGGCCTCGTGTCGGTGTCGCGTCTGGTGTCGATCGCGCCGCGGACCGCGAGGAGCAGGAGCGAGAGGTCCGCACGGTCGGCCGGCTCGTCAGCCAGCACCTCGAGTGCGCCGACGCCGAGGTCGCGCACCACGGGATCGGGCGACAGGCTCTTGTCGACGGCCCACTGCGCCCGCAGCCACCACTGGTGCCGCCGGTCGACCTCGCGCTGGTGGGCCAGCACGTCGCGGTCCAGGCGCAGCGCCGCGTCGTCCGCCGACCGCTTCTGGCGCAGAGTGAAGTACGCCGCGGCGCCGACGATGACGGCGCCGAGGACCGTGGCGAGCGGCTGCAGCCAGAGCGAGGCGGTCACGTCCGGGTCACGGGCGGACGGTAGCCCCGGCCTGCGACGGGACCGCTCGTCCGGGTGACCGAGCGTGTTCGGCTCCGCGGGGCTCCGCGCGCGCCTACGCTCTCCGCCCCACCTGGAGGAGGAGCTCGCCGTGCGGTTCGCGGAAGGCGTGTGCGTCGTCGGCGTCGACGGCGACGACACGCTGTGGCGCTGTCAGGACGGGTTCGACCAGGCCGACGCAGCGCTGGGCGAGCTGTTCGCCGACGCCGCGCCGCCGGAGGAGGTGGCCGCGGTCCAGCACGCCACGGAGCGGCGCAACCTGCCGACGTACGGCTACGGCGTGAAGGGCTGGACGCTCAGCGCGCTGGAGACCGGCCTGCAGCTGGTGGGGGAGGGCTTCAGCGCTGGGCAGGTCCGCGGCGTGCTGGACCTGGGCAGGTCGCTGCTCACCGGGCCGGTCGAGGTCCTGCCGGGCGCGGCGGACGCGCTGGCCGCGCTGAGCGCCTCGCACAAGGTGGTGCTGGTGACGAAGGGCGACCTGGTCGACCAGCGCCGCAAGCTGGCCGCCTCGGGGCTCGCCGGCCACTTCGCCCACGTGGAGGTCGTGCCGGAGAAGGACGTCGCGGCGTACGCCGAGCTGCTGCGCTTCCTCGGCTGCCGGCCGGAGCAGTTCCTCATGGTCGGCAACAGCGAGGTGTCCGACGTGCACCCGGTGCTGGACCTGGGCGGCTGGGCGGTGCACGTGCCGTACCACACCACGTGGGTGCACGAGCTGGCCGCGGAGCCGCGCGTGCACGAGCGCCGGGCCTCCGTGGTGTCGCTCTCGGAGGTCCCGGCGCTGCTGCGCGGGCCGGTCGTGCCGCTGCGGGAGCCGCAGGCGGGCTGACCGGGGACCGGTCGACTACCGGTCGACGACGACCACCACGCGCCGGTTCTCGTGCCGCTGGCGGGCCCGGCCGCCGAGGACGACGGGCTTCTTCCCGCCCTAGCCGACCGTCCGGGTCGTGACCTTCCGCGCCGTAGGCGCGCAACGCTCGGCAGACCGCGACCGACCGCTGCCGGCTGAGCTGCAGCTCGTGGCGGGCGTCTCCGGCGTAGTCGGTGTAGCCCTCGCAGGTGATCGCCCGGGCGCCGCGCAGGTTCGGCACCAGCGCACGGACGACCTGGTGGCCGCGCGGAGTGAGCACCGGGCTGTCGAAGGCGAACAGGAACCGCCCGGGCAGGGTGGTCGCCTGGCGCGCCCGCAGGGCCCCGCGGCCGATCGTCGTGCTGGCGGGGCGAGCCGGCCCGCCGCGGAGCGCGCGTGTTCGTCGTCTGCCGCGCGGCGCTGCCCTCGCGGGGCAGGTCGCGGGCACCGGGACCAGGCCCCGCCGAGGAACGTCGCGCAGCACCGCGGGCGGCAGCGGCCGGGCGGTCGGGGCCGGCGCGGGCCTCGGCGCCACGGCCGGGACGGAACTCGTCGGAGCCGGGGTCGTCGGGGCGGGGGTCGTCGGGGCGGGTGTCCCCGGCGGGGTCGGGACCACCGGAGCCGGCGCGGGGTCGACCGGCGGACCCTCGACCGGGGCGGGCGCGACGTCCGGCGCGGGCGGGAGGACCTCGACGGTGGTGCGCGCGGTGGCGGCGTCCCATGCGTCGGTGGCTGCTGGGTGGCGGTGAGCACGCACGTGCCGACCCCGTGCGGGGTCACCGCGAGCCCGTCGACGCTGCAGACGGAGGTGTCGCCGCTCGCGACGGTGACCGCCCCGTCGCTCGGGCTGCGCGGGCTCACCGCGAACGGGGGCGCGTCGGCGGCCGTGGCGGCCGTCGCGGCGGTGAGGGTGAGGACGGGCGCGCCCCGGGACAGCCGCACGGCGTGCTCGGCCGCCGCGGGCAGGTGGGTCGCCGTCTCCCGGCGGTCGCGACGAGCAGGCAGGAGCCCGACAGCAGGGGTGTCACGGTCCACCCGGAGACGACGCAGTCAGTCGAGCGCGTGGACAGCGTCACCGGCCCGGCGGCCGCGGCGGTGACGCCGAACCCGCCGTGCGGCACCAGCGCGGCACCGGGCGCCGTCAGGGCGACGGCTTGGGGTGCCTTGAGGACGGCGAAACTGCGGATGGTGGACGCCGCCTGGAACGTGGCGTCCCCGCCGACCGACGCGGTGACGGTGCACACGCCGACGGCGTGCAGCGCGACCTCGCCGTGCCCGTCGACGGTGCACCGGGCGGCGGGACCGGCGCTCCAGGTGACGGGCGGGCCCGAGGTACCCGGTCGCGGACAGCACCCGCGACCGGGTGGTGACGAGCACGTCCTCCGGCGGCGCGAACAGCACGGCCTGCGGGGTCCTGGCCTCGAAGACGCGGTCCAGCGGGGCGGGCGTGCCGTCCGCGACCGTGACGTCGACGGCGCGCACGACCGGCGACGCGGGCAGGAAGCGGTCGTCCCCGGCCTGGGTCGCCTCGAGCCGGCACTGTCCCGGCCCGGCGGCGACGGTGACGACGGTGCCGGCCGCGCAGCCCGGGCCGGCGGTCAGGGTGACGGGCAGGGCGGACGACGCCCGGGCCCGGTAGTCGAAGGCGTCCCAGTCGTCGTGCCAGGTCGCGAGGGACGGCACGGCGACCGACTGGGGCGCCGGCCGACGACGAAGGAGTCGGTGGCCGAGGCGACGGGGTAGCTCGCGGTGGCGGTGGCGGCGGCGGTGGCGACGAGCGTGCGCGTGCCGGTGCGCAGCACGGTCACGGCGCTGCCGTCGACGGTGCACACCAGCGGAGTGGCCGAGGCGAGGGTCGGGAGCGTGCCGCTGGGGGTGGCCGACGGCACCTGCAGGACGCGGTCGGCGGCCCCCCACACGGCGTCCGGCCCGGCGTCCAGGACGACGGCCTGCACCGCCGCCGGCGGCGTCGTGAACGACCGGATCTGCCCCTCGAGCGTCCCCTCCCCGTCGCCGCCGGGTCGGTCACGCCGAGCGCCCGGAAGTAGTACTGCTGCGCGGGCAGGAGCCCGGTCGCGGTGGCGCTGATCGGCCGGGTGCCGGTGGTGGTGGCCTGCGTCGCCTCCACCGTCGCTACCCCGTTGATCATGTCGGGGTCGGTGCCGAGCGCGAACCGCGCGACGGCGGCCGTCGTGCCGCTGCTGACGCTGCCGCGCAGGTCCGCGGTCGTGCTCGTCACCGTGCCGGCAGGGTCGGTGGTCGCAGAGACCGAGCCGAGCTCGCTGAGGTTCGCCACGGTGAAGCTGCCACCGAGCTCGGCGAGCAGGGCGGCGTCCTCGTTGGCCTTCATCGTTGAGCTCGGCGACGATCGCGTCGTCGCTGACAGCCGGGCCCCGGTTGGGCCGACCTCGGCCGCCATCGCCACGTAGAACTCCAGCGCACTGCGCCTTGCAGGCGACGCGGCCGCGCGCTGTGCGCGCCACGCCGTCGAAGACCGCCCGGCCCTGCGCGGTCCAGCCGAGGACGTTCGGGATGACGTCGGTCCACGGCCTGGTCGGGTAGTCGCTGCCGGTGTGCGTGCCGTGCCCCCGGCCCTGGACGCCGCTCTGCCGGACGCTGATCCGCCGGTACGGGTTGCCGTCGGCCGCCGTGCGGTGGCAGAGGGTGACCTTGCTCGCGGCGACGGCCGGGGCGACGCCGACGACCATCGGGACGAGCAGGGTCGCGGCGACCGAGGCCAGCGCGACGAGGGCGGTCGCAGCGGGGTGCGGGGGGACGGCGCACGGGAGCCCTCGGGGCACGGGCGCCGCGCGTGGCGGCGCGCCTCCCGTGCGGGGTCGGCCCCCGGGCCGGCGTCCTGGAGACTCCCGGGCCCGGACCACCCGGGCCGGCCAGGCCGGCTGGTCCGATGGCTGTCAGCCGCTCAGCGCGTGGACGTCCAGCCCGCCCTCTGCGTACTGCCTGCGCAGCACCTTCTTGTCGAACTTGCCCACGCTCGTCTTCGGGACGGCGTCGACGAACGCCCACCGCTCGGGCAGCTGCCACCGCGCCACGCAGGTGGCGAGGTGTTCGCGCAGCTCCTCCGGGGAGGCGGACGCCCCCGGGGCCAGGACGACGCAGGCGAGCGGCCGCTCGTCCCAGCGCTCGTCCGGCACCGCGACGACGGCCGCCTCGAACACCGCCGGGTGGCTCATGAGGTGGTTCTCCAGCTCCACCGAGGAGATCCACTCGCCGCCGGACTTGATGACGTCCTTGCTGCGGTCGGTGATCGTCACGAAGCCGTTCGGAGCGACCGTCGCGACGTCGCCGGTGCGCAGCCAGCCGTCGCTGAACTTCCCGTCCGACTCCCCGGTGTCGGCGTCGCCGTGGTAGGCGCCGGTGACCCACGGGCCGCGCACCTGCATCTCGCCGACGGTGGCGCCGTCCCAGGGCAGCTCGCGGCCGTCGTCGCCCACCAGCCGCAACTCCACGCCCGCGCACACGCGCCCGGTGCGGGCGCGCCACTCCCACTCCTGCTCCGGCGGGGCGGACTTCGGCGGGTGGGCCAGCGCAGCGATCGGCGAGGTCTCGGTCATGCCCCAGCCCTGCACGATGCGCACCCCGTGCCGCTCCTGGAACGCCTGCATGAGTGACAGCGGGACGGCCGAGCCGCCGCAGACGACCAGCCGCAGCGAGCTGAGGTCGGTGACGTGCTCGTCGACGTGCCGGAGCAGCTCGTTCCAGATCGTCGGCACCGCGGCCGCCACGGTGGGCCGGTGCCGCGCGATCATCCGGGCGAGCGGCTCGGCCTGCAGGAACCGGCCCGGGAGGAGGAAGTCGGCCCCGGCGAACCAGCCGGAGTAGGGCAGCCCCCACGCGTTCGCGTGGAACATGGGCACGACCGGCAGCACGACGTCGCGCTCGGCGAGCCCGACCGCGTTGCCGGTGCAGCTGGCCATCGAGTGCAGGTACGTCGACCGGTGGCTGTAGACGACGCCCTTGGGGCTGCCGGTGGTGCCGCTCGTGTAGCACATGCCGGCCGGGTCGCGCTCGTCCAGCTCGGGCCAGGCGAAGGCGTCGGGGGCGGCGGCGAGCAGCTCGTCGTAACGGTGCACGGGGACGCCGCCCAGCGCGGCCAGCGCCTCCGGGTTGGCGTCGCCGACCACGACGTAGTGCTCCACGGTGCGCAGCTCGGCGGCGACCCGCGCCAGCAGCGGCAGCACGGTCGCGTCGACGACCACGACCCGGTCGCCGCCGTGCTGGACGACGTACGCCAGCTGCTCGGGGAACAGCCGCAGGTTGAGCGTGTGCAGCACCGCGCCCATCGACGGCACGGCGAGGTAGGCCTCGAGGTGCTCCTGGGTGTTCCACAGGAACGTGCCGACCCGGTCGCCCGGGCCGACCCCGAGCCCGGCCAGCGCCCCGGCGAGCCGTTCGGCGCCCGCCGCCACCTCGGCGTACGTCGCGGTGCGCGCGCCGTCGCCCTCGTAGGTCGTGACGACACTGTCCGCGTGCACGGTGGCGCCGTGTCGCAGGAGCTCGCGGACCGTGAGCTGGCGCTCCTGCATCGTGCTGCGCACGGGGCCAGGCGGCGCGTGCTGCGGTGCCTGCGGTGCCTGGGGTGCCTGCGGTGCGTGCGGTGCCTGCGAAAGGGTCAACGGGTCCTCCCGGTGCCGGTCGACATCCGCAGCCTGGCACACGTCGCGCTGCCGGCGTGATCATGCAGGAACGGCTGCCGAAGCCGCCTGCCGGCCGCCGTACGCGCATGATCACGGAGGAGGCGCGCGGGAGCGCTGGGTAGGGTCCGGCCGTGGAGATCCCTTTCGCGTCCTCGCCCGGCTCGAGCCTCGGCGTGGAGTGGGAGCTGCAGCTCGTCGACCGCGAGACCCGGCAGCTGCGCAGCGGCGCGACCGAGATCCTCGCCGAGCTGTGCCCGGACGGCGAGCACCCGAAGGCCAAGCAGGAGCTGCTGGAGTCCTGCGTCGAGGTCATCACCGGGGTGTGCAGCACGGTCGGCGAGGCCACGGCGGACCTGGCGGCCACGGTGGAGCAGGTGCGCGAGGCGGCCGACCGGCGCGGGCTCGGGCTCACCTGCTCGGGCACGCACCCGACCACGGACTGGGCCACGCAGCAGATCACGCCGAAGCCGCGCTACCAGCAGCTGGTGAGCTCGATGCAGTGGCTCGCCCGCCAGCTGCAGATCTTCGGCGTACACGTGCACGTCGGGGTGCGGGGGCCGGAGAAGGCGATCCACATCGTCAATGCGCTCACCGCCTACGTGCCGCACCTGCTCGCGCTGTCGGCGTCGTCGCCGTACTGGATCGGGCACGACACCGGGCTCGCGTCGGCGCGCAGCAAGGTGTTCGAGCAGCTGCCGACGGCGGGGCTGCCCTACCAGCTGTCCGGGTGGCCGCAGTTCGAGGAGTACATGGAGACGCTGCTGTCGACCGGCACGATCACCTCCATCAAGGAGGTGTGGTGGGACATCCGGCCGCACCCGACGTACGGCACGGTCGAGCTTCGGGTCTGCGACGGGCTGCCGACGCTGCACGAGGTCGGGATGGTCGCGGCGCTGTCGCAGTGCCTGGTCGACATGCTCGACCGCGAGCTCGACCGGGGCTACACGCTGCCGACCCCGAAGGGCTGGGTGGTGCGCGAGAACAAGTGGCGCGCGGCCCGGCACGGGCTCGACGCGGAGATCATCGTCGGCGAGGAGGACCGCACCCGGCCGGTCCGCGACGACCTGCTCGAGCTGGTGGCGGAGCTCGGGCCGACGGCGGCCCGTCTCGGCTGCGAGGAGGAGCTGTCGCGGGTGCGGGGCGTGCTGGACGCCGGCGCGTCGTACCAGCGGCAGCGCGCGGTGGCCGCGGCGAGCGGCGGTGACCTCACCGCGGTCGTCGACAGCCTGCTGCAGGAGTTCGCCGACGACCGGCCGTGCGCGCTGCCGGTGCTG
>JALYMN010000287.1 GCA_030773675.1 Actinomycetota bacterium | reverse complement strand
CGGCAGGGCCGCGGCTCGGCGCGCCCTCGGCGCCGGGCGGGGTCGCGCCGCCCTAGGCTGGCCGGCGTGTCCCGCCGCAGCCTCGCCCTGCTGCTGGCCCTGGTCGCAGCGCTCGGGCTGTCGATGTCGGCCGCCGTCGCGCAGGTGCCGTACGTGGGACTGGGCGCGGGGCCGACGTACGACACGCTCGGCATGGTCGACGGCACGCCGGTGATCTCGATCGCCGGACGCCGCACCTACCCGACGACCGGCCATCTCGACCTCACCACCGTCGGCGTGCTGCCGGAGCTCACCCTGCTCGAGGCCCTCGAGGGGTGGCTCGACCCGGACCTCGCCGTCGTGCCGCGCGACGTCGTCTACCCGCCGGACCGCTCCGAGGACGAGATCGACGAGGCCAACGCGGCCTCGATGCAGCTCAGCCAGGACGCCGCCACCACCGCCGCGCTGCGCCAGCTCGGCATCCCGGTCGCGACGGAGGTCGTCGTCCACGCCGTGACCCCCCGGGCACCGGCGGACGGTCGGTTGCGGCCCGGCGACGTGATCACGAGCGTCGACGGCACCGCCGTGCGCGACAGCGCCGCGCTGCGCGACCGGGTCAGCGCGCGCCGCCCCGGGGCACCGGTCGTTCTCGGCTACACCCGGGGCGGGAAGCCGGCCTCGACCCGGCTCACCGCGGGACGCGCTCCCGACGTCGACCGGGCGATCATCGGCGTCGAGCCCCGGGACCGCGCCGACTACCCGTTCGAGGTCACGATCCGGCTCAAGGAGGTCGGCGGACCGAGCGCCGGCCTCATGTTCGCGCTCGGCATCATCGACAAGCTCGAGCCGCAGGCGCTGACCGGCGGGCGGTACGTCGCCGGGACGGGCGAGATCCGCCCGGACGGCGTGGTCGGGCCGATCGGCGGGATCGCGCAGAAACTGCTCGGGGCGCGCGAGAGCGGCGCCGCCTTCTTCCTCACCCCGGCGGGGAACTGCCGGGAGGCGGCCGAGGTGGTCCCGGAAGGGCTGCAGCTGGTCCGGGTCGCGACGCTGGCCGACGCCCTGGAGGGGCTGCGCGCTGTGCGGGAGGGCGCGCCGGTGCGCGGCTGCACGAGCGCGACGTCGTCCGCCGCCGGGTAGCGCCGACCCGCCGTCGGCCCGCCGTCAGCCCGCCGACGGCTCCAGCGTGCCCAGCAGCGCGGCGGCGAGCCCGGGAGCGAGGTCGGGCCCGGTGACCCGCTCGTCCTGCTCGTTCCCGCTGCCGCGCAGCCGCAGCACGGCGGCGTTCTGCCCGTCGCGCAGCACCCCGACGACCATGCGCACGTCACGGCGCTGCGCGTGGTCGGCCGCGTGGCCCGCCGGGTCGTCGACGCCGGCCAGCTCCGCCTCCGCGGACGGCGGCAGCACGACGACCTCGTGCGCGAGCACGACGCCGAGCACCTGCTCGCCGAACAGCACCCGGGCGAGCACCTCGTCGAGCGGACCCTCCTCGAGCGACTCCTGCGCGACAGGCGTGAGCTGCCCGCGGTGCGCGGCGACGATGCCCATCGTGCGGGCCAGCTGCGGCTCGGCCCGCAGCAGCTCCTCGGTGTCGACCAGCGCGAACAGCTGCGGGGGCTGGTCCCAGCCGGCCTCGGCGACGTGCCCCTCGACCTCGCCGACGACCGACTGCAGGGCGGGCTGAGCGGGGGGAGCCTGGGTGCTCATCGCGCCATTCTGGCCCAGTCACCAGCTATGCCGACGGCCCGCAGCGGAACCGCCGGGGCCGACATGGAGTTGGATCGAGGAGCACCACCCGTTCCAGGCAGTCCTGAGAGGCCCCCGCGTGTCCCTGCGCCCCCCGGGCACGGCCCCCGGCCGTCCCCGCCTGCTCGCCCCGACCGTCGCGATCGCGGCCGTCGTGCTGCTGCTCGGCGGCGTCGGCGTCACCCTCTACACCGACCTGCTTTGGTTCCGCAGCGTCGGCTACTCCACGGTGTTCACCACCGAGCTGCGCACCAAGCTGCTGCTGTTCCTCGGCTTCGGGCTGCTCATGGCGCTGCTCGTCGGCGCGAACATCACTGTGGCCCACCGCGTGCGGCCGCCGTTCCGGCCGATGTCGCTCGAGCAGCAAAACCTCGAGCGCTACCGGGTCGCGGTGGAGCCCTTCCTCGTGCCGGTGCTGCTGCTGTCGAGCGGGCTGTTCGGCCTGTTCGCCGGGCTGTCGGCGGCCAGCCGCTGGCAGACCTGGCTGCTGTGGCGCAACCGGACGCCGTTCGGCGAGCTCGACCCGCAGTTCGGGCGTGACGTCAGCTACTACGCCATGACCTACCCGTTCCAGCGGTTCGTCCTCGGCTTCCTCCTCACCGCGGTCGTGCTGTCGCTGCTGGCCGCCGCCGCCACGCACTACCTGTTCGGCGGCGTCCGGCTGCAGACCGTGGGCGACAAGGTCAGCCCGGCCGCGCGGGCGCACCTGTCGGTGCTCGTCGGCCTGGTGCTGCTGCTCAAGGCCTACGCCTACTACCTGGACCGCTTCGGCCTGGTCTTCAGCGAGCGCGGCCGGGTGCAAGGCGCCTCGTTCACCGACCTGAACGCCGTGCTGCCCGCCAAGAACGTGCTCATCGGCGTCGCGATCATCTGTGCGCTGCTCGCCTTCGCCAACATCGTCGTCCGCAACATCCTGCTGCCGGCCGGCGCCGTCGCGCTGCTCGTCGTCACCGCGGTCGTGTTCGGCGGGGTCTACCCGGCGTACACGCAGCAGTTCCGGGTGAAGCCGAACGAGATCGAGCGCGAGGCCGAGTTCATCGGGCGCAACATCGAGGCGACCCGCAAGGCCTACCGCATCGACGACGTCCAGACCCAGCCGTACGACCCGCGCAACGAGACGACGACCGCGGCCCTGCAGCGCGACGCGGGCACCGTCTCGAACGTCCGCGTGCTCGACCCCACCGTGCTGCCGGCCACGTTCCGGCAGTTCCAGCGGCTGCGCGGCTACTTCGGCTTCAACACTGACTCGGTGGACATCGACCGCTACAACCTGGGCGAGGGGCTGCAGGACTACGTCGTGGCGGTCCGCGAGCTGCGGCTGGCCGGCCTCGACGCGTCGCAGCGCAACTGGATCAACGAGCACCTCATCTACACGCACGGTAACGGCTTCGTTGCGGCGCCAGCCAACACGGCGAACGGCGGTGTGCCGGAGTTCGTCGTCGGGGGCCTCCCCGTCGAGGGCCCGCTGAATATCGACGAGTCCCGCATCTACTTCGGCGAGTTCACGACCGACTACTCCGTCGTCAACACGCGGCAGGAGGAGACCGACGGGCCGATCGACGGCAGTGACGCGCCGACGTACAACTACACCGGCAAGGGCGGGGTGGAGCTGTCCGACCCGTTGCGCAAGGTGGCCTACGCGCTGAAGTTCCGCGAGAAGAACCTGCTGCTGTCGGGAGCGCTGAACGACCGGTCGCGGCTCATGTACGACCGCACCCCGCGGGAGCGCGTTCAGAAGGTCGCGCCGTTCCTGCAGCTGGACGCCGACCCGTACCCCGCGGTCGTCCGCGGCCGCATCGTGTGGATCGTCGACGGCTACACGACCAGCGCGGGCTACCCGTACGCCGAGCGCACCGTGCTGGGCGAGGCTGTCCAGGACAGCCAGACCACCACGGGACCGCGGCTGCCCCCCGACCGCGTCAACTACATCCGCAACTCGGTGAAGGCGACGGTCGACGCCTTCAGCGGCGAGGTCAAGCTGTACGCCTTCGACGAGCAGGACCCCGTGCTGCGCACGTGGGACAAGGCGTTCGGCGGCATCCTGGAGCCCGCGAGCGCGATCTCCAAGGAGCTGCGCGACCACTTCCGCTACCCGGAGGACCTGTTCAAGGTCCAGCGGGAGCTGCTCGCCAAGTACCACATCGAGAGCCCGCTGGAGTTCTTCCAGGGCGACGACTACTGGCAGATCCCGGCCGACCCGGCCAGCCAGTCCGAGACGGCCGAGGACGGCGGCAACGGCGCGCGGCCGCAGCAGCAGCAGCAGCCGGGCGGACAGCAGGCGCCCAACCTGTTCAACACCGTCGGCCGCGGGCCGGACCAGCCGCCGTACTACGTACTGTCGCAGTTCCCGGGCCAGGACCAGCCCTCGTTCAACCTGACGAGCTCCTTCGTCGCGCGCTCGGCTCCGAACCTCACGGCCGTGGCGGCGGTGTCGAGCAACGCCGACGACTACGGCACGTTGCGCGTGCTCGAGGTGCCCGACACGCGGCAGATCGACGGGCCGGGGCAGGTGGCCGGCGCGTTCCAGACCAACGGAGCCGTGCGCCAGGTCCTGTTCGCGCTCAACCAGCAGGGCAGCGCCCGGATCATCCCCGGGAACCTGCTCACCCTGCCGGTGGGCGGGGGGCTGCTGTACGTCGAGCCGATCTACGTGCAGGCGCAGCAGGGAGAGCCGTACCCGACGCTGCAGTACGTCATCGCGCAGTTCGGGTCGGAGATCGTCATCGAGCGGACGCTGGGCGAGGCGCTCGAGAGCCTGTTCGGAGCGGGCGCGAGGACGCTGGTGCCGCCGGCGACGCCGGGAGACCCCAGCCCGACCCCGACCGGGCAGCCGCAGCCGCCCGGCGCAGGGGCCGGCGGCCCGGAGGTGCAGGCGGCGATCCGCGACGCGCAGGCCGCGTTCCAACAGGGGC
>JALYMN010000286.1 GCA_030773675.1 Actinomycetota bacterium | reverse complement strand
CGAGTTGACGTTCCAGGTGGCGATCCGCACCGCAGGTCAGCGCTTGTGGTGCTCGAAGTCGATCGCGCTGTAGGCGCGCAGCTTGGTGAGGCGGTGCTGACTGGTCACGCGCCGGATCGTGCCCGACTTGCTGCGCATGACCAGGGACTCGGTCGTCGCGCCACCGGCGCGGTAGCGCACCCCGCGCACGAGCTCACCGTCGGTGACGCCCGTCGCGACGAAGAAGACGTTGTCGCTGCTGACGAGGTCGTTGCAGTGCAGGACGGCGTCGAGGTCGAGCCCGGCCGCCGCCGCGTTGCTGAACTCGCTCTTCTTCTGCGGCCACAGCTTGGCCTGGATCGAGCCACCCAGGCACTTCACGGCGCACGCCGCGATGATGCCCTCGGGCGTGCCGCCGATCCCGAGCAGCAGGTCGACGCCAGTGCTCTCGCTGGCCGCCATGACCGCGCCGGCGACATCACCGTCGGAGATGAACTTGATGCGGGCACCGGCCTCACGCACCTCGCGGACCAGGTCCTCGTGCCGCGGTCGGTCGAGGATGCAGACCGTCACGTCGTCGACCGCGCCGCCCTTGGCCTTGGCGACTGCCTGGATGTTGTGCGCCGTCGGCGCGCTGATGTCGACGACGTCGGCGGCCTCCGGACCGGTGACGAGCTTCTCCATGTAGAACACCGCGGACGGGTCGTACATCGTGCCGCGCTCGGCGACGGCCATCACCGCGATCGCGTTCGGCATGCCCTTGGCCATCAGTGTCGTGCCGTCGATCGGGTCGACCGCGACGTCGCACTCCGGCCCGTTGCCGTCGCCGACCTGCTCGCCGTTGTAGAGCATCGGCGCCTCGTCCTTCTCGCCCTCGCCGATGACGACCACGCCGTTCATCGACACCGTTCCGATGAGCGAGCGCATCGCGTCGACCGCGGCGCCGTCGCCGCCGTTCTTGTCGCCGCGGCCGACCCAGCGACCGGCGGCCATGGCGGCGGCCTCCGTGACGCGGACGAGCTCCAGGGCCAGGTTGCGGTCGGGGGTCTCTGCGTCGTGCGCGTGGTCGGTCATGGCTCAGCACGATAGGGGTCCACGGCCGACGGGCTCGCGTGGTGTGCGCCGCGCCGGTCTGGGCGGTGAGAGGCTGCCGGCGTGACCGCACCCGACGCCGCCGCAGCCCGCCGGCGCTCGTACGACCCCGCCGAACTCGGCGCGCGCATCTACCCGCTGCTCAACAGCGTCGTGGTCCCGCGGCCGATCGCCTGGGTGTCGACCCGCAGCCCGGACGGCGTCGACAACCTCGCTCCGCACTCGTTCTTCACCATCGCCTGCGTCAAGCCCCCGGTGGTCCAGTTCACCTCGGTGGGCGAGAAGGACAGCCTGCGCAACGCAGTCGCGACCGGCGAGTTCGTCGTGTCGGTGTGCACCGAGCCGCTCATGGAGCAGGTCAACCTCACCGGCACCGACTACCCGGCGCACGTCAGCGAGTTCGACGTCGTCCCGGGGCTCAGCCGCGAGCCCAGCGAGAAGGTCGCCCCGCCGCGCGTGGCCGAGTCGCCGGTGGCGCTGGAGTGCCGGCTCGCCGGGACGCAGAGCTTCGGCGACTCGACGGTCGTGTTCGGCGAGGTCGTGTGGGCCGTCGTCGACGAGGCCGTGCTGCGCGACGGCCGTCCCGAGGTCACCCTGCTCCAGCCGGTGGCGCGGCTCGGCGCGGACGAATGGAGCACCATCGGCGTGATCAGCAGCCGTCGTCGCGTCCCCTGGTCCGAGGTGGGCGGGACGCCGCCGTGACCCTGCGCACGACCAGCCGGGCCGCCTCCACCCGCGAGGCACTGCTGTCGGCCGCGCGGGAGGTCTTCACCGCGTCCGGCTTCGCCGAGGCCTCGATCGCCGAGGTCGTGGCGCGGGCCGGCGCCAGCGTCGGCAGCCTCTACCACCACTTCGGGGGCAAGGCCGACCTCTACCTCGCCCTGTTCGAGGAGTACTCGTCCCGGCAGGAGACGCGCGCCGCGGAGGCGGTGCGGGCCGCCCGCGCCGCGGGCGAGTCCGAGCCGGTCGCGCTGTTCGTCGCCGGCGCGCGGGGCTACCTCGACGGCTGCTGGGCCGAGCGCGACCTGGCCCGGCTGTTCCTCGCCGGCGGCGGCCCGCCCGGCTTCGAGCTGGCCGCCCGCCGGCGCTACCGCGAGTGGACGGTGCTCAACGGCGTCCTGCTGCGCCACGGCGACGACGAGCCGTGGGGCGACGCGCTCGTGCTCGTCCTCACCACCGTCGTCAGCGAGGCCGGCCGTGAGGTCGCGATGTGCGACGACGAGGCGGCCGCGACCGGGCTGGCCGGCGAGGTGCTCGCCCTCATCACCAAGATCGGAGCGCCGGCGTGACCACCCACGACGACCTGCTCGAGCGCCGGGCCGACTACCCGGTGCTCGCCCGCTCGACGTACCTGGCGAGCCACACCCTGGGGGCGATGCACCGCCGGACGCCGGACCGGCTCGCCGCCTACAGCGCCCTGTGGGCCGAGCTCGGCGTGACCGCGTGGGAGGACTGGGCCACCGAGGCCTGGCGGGTCGCGGACCTCGTCGGCTCGCTCGTCGGCGCGCCTCCGGGCACCACGGTGATGCGGCAGAACGTCGCCGACCTGCTCGGCGACGTGATCAGCTGCTTCGACTGGCACGGGCGCCGCAACCGGGTGGTGACCAACGCGCTGTCCTGGCCGGGCAGCCTCAACACCTGGTCGCAGATCGGGCGGCTCGGCGGCGAGCCGGTCGTCGTCCCGGGCGAGCCCGACGGCGTGCACCTCGACGTGCAGCGCATGGTCGACGCGATCGACGAGCGCACCCTGCTGGTGGACTGCTCGCACGTGCTGTTCCGCACCTCGACGCTGGTCGACGTCCGGCCGCTGGTCGAGCGGGCGCACGAGGTCGGGGCGGTGGTGCTCGTCGACGGCTACCAGGCCGCGGGCACCGTGCCCGTCGACGTGGTCGACCTCGGCGTCGACCTCTACGTCGGCGGGTCGGTCAAGTACCTGTCCGGCGGTCCCGGCAACGGGTTCATGTACGTCGCCCCGCACCTGCAGCTCGAGCCGGTCACCACCGGCTGGTTCGGGGTCGCCCGGCCCTTCGACTTCGACGCCGAGCTGCGCTACGCCGAGGGGGTCAAGCGGTTCCGCGGCGGCACTCCCGGCATCCCCGCGGCGTACGCCGCGGCGCCGGCGTACGAGGCGCTCGCCGAGATCGGTGTCGCGCGGGTGCGCGAGCGGTCGCAGTCGATGACCCAGGCGCTGCTGGAGTCCGCGCTGGAGCGCGGGTTCGCCGTCCGCAGCCCGCGCGACCCGGCGCAGCGCGGTGGCCACGTGACGGTCGACCCGGGCACCGACGCGGTGTCGTCGCAGCAGGTGCACGACGAGCTGCACCGCCGCGGGTTCGTCGTCGACCACCGCCCGGGCGTCGGCATCCGGGTCTCGCCGCACTTCTACAACAGCCTCGACGAGGCGCTGGCCTGTCTCGACGCGATGCAGGACGTGCTCGCGGGCGGCGCAGCGGTGACACTGGGAGCGTGACGACCGCCCCTCCCGTTCCGGCGCCCCCGCGCGGCCGCAAGAAGCGCGGCACGGAGACCACCCGCGACATGGTCCTGTCGCTGGCGGTGTGCCTGCTCGTCGTGGCGCCGATCTGGCTGGTCGGGGAGTTCCGGCACAGCGACGAGCGCGAGATCCGGATGGTCCCGACCGCGGCCGACCTCACCGCGCTGGGTCAGGCGGTGCCGGGCGTGCCGGTGCCGCAGGGGCTGCCGGCGGGGTGGCGGGCGACGTCGTCCACGCTGGAGGGCGAGCGGCTGCGCATCGGCTACGTCACCCCCGGCGAGCAGTACGCCGAGTACGCCGCGCTCGGCGGCGACCCCGGCGGCTTCCTGGAGCAGCAGACCGGCAAGGGGCGGCAGACCGGCCGGCTGCAGGTCGACGGGCGGGCGTTCCAGGTCTGGTCCGGCACCGACGGCGCCACCTCGCTGGTCCTGCAGCAGCCCGGCTGGACGGTGGTGGTCGGCGGGCTGCGCGAAACCGCGGACGACGACGAGCTGCAGGAGCTCGCCGCGAGCCTGACCGGCTGAGCGCGGCTCCGCGCCCGGCTACGCCTACTCGCCGAGGGCGGTGTCGAGCCGGGCCTGCGCGCCGTCGAGCCACGCCTGGCAGGCCCGGGCCAGCTCCTCGCCGCGCTCCCAGAGCGCCAGCGACTCCTCGAGCGTCGCCCCGCCCTGCTCCAGCCGCCGGACGACGTCCGCGAGCTCCTCGCGGGCCGCCTCGTAGCTCGCCGGCGCACTGGCAGGATCGGTCACGTGGCGACCCTACGACGCGCGGTGCCCGCGGACGCCGCGGAGCTCGTGCGGCTGCGCGCGCTCATGCACGAGGCGATGGGCACGCCTGCGGACGACCCGGAGTGGTGGCGGGTCTGCCGCGAGGCCTTCGAGCGGCGGCTGGGCGGCGACCTGCTGTTCGTCGCCTTCGTCGTCGAGGAGGACGCCGGTCAGGTGGTCAGCTGCGGCGCGGGCTTCATCGAGGAGCACCTCCCTTCGCCGGTGCAGCACGACGGGCGGCGGGGCCACATCGCGTCGATGAGCACCGACCCCGAGCACCGCCGGCGCGGGCACGGGCAGGCCGTGTTCGAGGCGCTCATGGGCTGGATGACGGAGCAGGGCCTGGTGCGCGTCGACCTGCGGGCGACCGACGACGGCCGGCGGCTCTACGAGCGGTTCGGGTTCCGGGTGCTCGGCGGGACGAGCATGGCCTGGACGGCGCCCGGCGTGCGCCCGGGCATGCCCGGCGCCTGACCTGCCGCGCCTCGCACCTCACGGCGCTTGCACGTCCGACCCCGGCGCTGCACCCCACCGTCTCCCTTCACGGCCGGACGGTCAGCTCGCCGCCGGCCAGCCGCACCCGCAGCCGCTCGCCGACCACCACCTGCTCCGGCGCCCGGACGACGGTGCCGTCCGCCTGCTGCACGACGGCGTAACCGCGGGCCAGGGTCGCCTGCGGGCTGAGCGCCACGACCCGCGCGGACTGCGAGGCCAGCTCGGCGCGGGCGGCGTCCAGGCGGGCACAGGTGCAGCG
>JALYMN010000285.1 GCA_030773675.1 Actinomycetota bacterium | reverse complement strand
CGCCCGAGTCGTGGGCGCGATCACCCGCTACCTGTACGCACCGGAGGAGATGGCCGCGGTCCACGACGCGCTGGTCGACGACGCCACCCGCCTGGTGACTCTGACGGTCACGGCCGACGGCTACGCGATGGACCCGCGCGGGGTCCTGGACGGTCGCGCCGCCGCGGGGCACGGCGACCTGCGGGACCCGGCGTCGCCGGCCACCGCCATCGGGCTCGTCACCGAGTCGCTTGTTCGGCGCCGCGCGCTGGGCAGGCGGCCGTTCACCGTCCTGTCCTGCGACAACCTGCCGGCCAGCGGCATGGTCACGCGCACCGCCGTGCTGTCGTCCGCGGCGATGCGCGACGCCCGCCTCGCCCGGTGGATCGACGAGTCGGTCAGCTTCCCCGACTGCATGGTCGACCGCATCACCCCCGGTACCACCGACGAGGACCGCCGTCGGCTTAGCGCCTGTTCGGCGTCCGTGACCGATGGGCGGTGATGACGGAGCCGTTCTCGCAGTGGGTCGTCGAGGACGCGTTCCGCAACGGTCGGCCGGCGCTGGAGGAGGTCGGGGTCCGGTTCGTCGGGGACGTGCGCCCGTACGCCCTGAGGAAGACGCGCCTGCTCAACGGGGGCCACTGCGCCATCGGCTACCTCGGGACCCTCGCCGGTCACACGCGGGTCGCCGAGGCGATGCCCGACCGCCGGATCGCGGGTTACGTCGAGCGGCTGATGCTCGACGAGATCGCCCCGCTGCTGCCGCCGGTGGCCGACGACGTCGACGAGTACGTGGCGGCGCTGCAGAGACGGTTCCACGACCGCGCGCTCGGCGACCAGCTCGCGCGGTTGTGCCGCAACGGCTCGGCCAAGGTGCCGGCCCACCTGGTGTCCTGCATCCGCGAGGCCCGCATGGTCGGGCGACCGCACGCGCTGCTGACGCTGGCGGTAGCCGCCTGGCGCGTCCACCTGCGCGACACGCACCCGGACCACCTCGACGACCCGGGCGGTGCTCGACTGCAGGGGCTCGCGGCGGCGGGCGGCAGCGATCCGCGGCTGCTGCTGGCCGACACGCCGACCTTCGGCTCCCTCGGCGAGTGCCCGCGGTTCACCCGGGCGGTGGAGCGCGACGTCCGCGACCTGGACGAGTTCGGTGCGGCGGCTGTGATGGCCACGCACCGCGGCCTGGACCGAGGCGGGAGAAGTGTGAGCGACCCCCCTGGGCCTGCGTCTGCTGGCGCTCGGGAGGTCACCGGGCAGGGGGTAGCGCCGAGAGCCCTTGACCTCAGGAGCTCCGCATGACCACGACCACCCCCGGCGCGCTGCCCTTGCGCAATGGCGCGCTCGCCGATCTCCCCGACCGCGTGGCGGCGCCCGGCTACGACCGCTCGGCGCTCGTGCCCGCCGTGGTGCACATCGGGGTAGGCGGTTTCGCGCGGGCGCATCCGGCGGTCTACCTCGACGACCTGGCCCGGCGGGGGGAGACGGAGTGGGGCCTTGTCGGCGTCGGCCTGCGCAGCCCTGAGATGGGCGAGGTGCTGGCCGAGCAGGACGGTCTGTACGTCGTCGTCGAGCGCGGCACCGAGCCCGACCGGGCCCGCGTGGTCGGGATCATGACGGACTACCTGTACGGGCCGGACGGGCCGGAGGCGGTGCTCGAGGCGCTGGCGGACGAGCGCACCCGGGTCGTGACGCTGACGATCACCGGCAGCGGCTACCGAATCGACCCGAACAGCGGGGAGTTCGACGCGGACGACGACCTGCTGCAGCGCGACCTCGAGGACCCGGGCGCGCCGGCCACTGTGTTCGGCTACCTGGTGGAGGCGCTGGAGCGCCGGCGCGCGGCCGGACTGCCGCCCTTCACCGTGCTGTCCTGCGACAACATGCAGGACAACGGCACCGCGGCCCGTACCGCGGTGGTGTCGTTCGCCCGCCTGCGCGACGAGGGGCTGGCCGCGTGGATCGAGGAGAACGGCGCCTTCCCGAGCAGCATGGTCGATCGGATCACCCCAAGCACCACGCCCGAGGAGCGCGACCGGGTCGTCCGCGACCTGGGCGTCGATGACCGATGGCCGGTGATCACCGAGCCGTACCGGCAGTGGGTCGTGCAGGACACGTTCGCGTGCGGCCGCCCGGCGCTCGACGAGGTCGGGGTGCAACTGGTCGCCGACGTCCACCCCTACGGGCTGATGAAGACCCGGATGCTGAACGCCAGCCACTGCGCGATCGGCTACCTGGGCTACCTCGCCGGCTACCGGACCACCGACGAGGTGATGGCTGACCCGCCGTTCGCGGCGTTCCTCGACCGCCTCATGTCCGAGGAGGTGGCGCCGCTGCTGCCCGAGGTGGCGGGCATGGACGCCGACGACTACCGGGCGAGCATCCTCGAGCGCCTGGCCAACCCCAAGATGGGCGACCAGCTCCAGCGGCTGTGCCGGCGTGGATCGACGAAGATCCCGAACTACCTGCTGCCGTCGATCCGCAGCGCCCTCGACCAGGATCGGCCGCACGACCTGCTCGTCCTGGCCGTGGCGGGCTGGATGCGCTTCCTGCGCGGCTACGACTACGCCGGACAGGAGGTGCCCGTGGAGGGGCCGCTGCGCGACCGCCTCATGCCGCTCGCCCAGGAGGGCGGCGACGACCCGCACCTGCTGCTGAACGAGCGGCGGGTCTTCGGCGACCTCGCCGACGACCCGCGGTTCGTCACGGCGGTGACGGCGGGGCTGCGGGCACTCGCCCAGCAGGGCCCGCGCGAGGCCGTCGAGCGCTACCTCGCCCAGCGGGGCGTCGCGTGAGTCCGCTGGGCGAGGCCACCTTCCTGCTCTGCGACGCGGACGGCACCCTGTTTCCGTCGGAGGAGCCGGCCTACGAGGCTTCGGCCGGGGTCACGAACCGCTTCCTGGCTGAGCTCGGCGCCGACCGGTCGTACAGCCCCCGCGAGCTGCAGGTGATGACGAACGGCAAGAACTTCCGTGCGTCCGCCGGGCAGCTCGCCGCCGGGTACGGGCGCGAGCTCGCCCGTGACGACCTGGAGCGCTGGGTTACCGAGGAGAAGGACGTCGTGACGGCGCACCTGCGCGGGGTCCTGCGGCCCGATCCTGCCGTGGCGGCCCCCCTGCAGGCGCTTGCCGGCCGCTTCCCGCTCGCGGCGGTCACCTCCAGCGCGCGGTCACGGTTGGACGCCTGCCTCGAGGTCACCGGCCTCGCCCCGCTGTTTGACCCCGTGCGCCGCTACAGCGCCGAGGACTCCCTCCCGGTTCCGACCAGCAAGCCCGACCCCGCGGTCTACGCCTTCGCGATGCAGGATCTCGCCACAACACCGGACGAGGCGGTGGCGGTCGAGGACTCTCTGAACGGCGCCCTGTCGGCGACCGCGGCCGGCTTGCGGACGGTCGGGATCGTCGCGTTCGTCGCCCCTGAGGACCGCGAGGAGCGGGCCGTTGGGCTGCGCGCGGCCGGCTGCGTCGAGGTCGTCGCGTCCTGGGCGGAACTTGCAGCCCTGCTCGGCGCCGACCTGCCGTCCCACGCCGGCTGAGAGCGAGCGGGGTCCGCAGCGCCCCCGCTCGAGCCCTGCATACCACGCGCTTCTGTAGTCTCAGCCACGCCGCTCGACGTGCGCCGCCTCGGCGAGCCGTTCCGTGTAGCGGATCCCCAGGTACTGGGCGGATTTGAATCGGTGGTCGCAACACCGTCTTGTGAGAGCGACTGTAGGTGCTCGGTCAGTGCCTCGGCAGGGGTGTTCCAGCCGAGGGCTTGCGCGGCCGACTGTTCAGGGCGTGGCAACGGCGGCGAGGTCGTCGGCGGACCAGCGGGAGGTCGCGTGGGCGTCGCTGATGGTCCAGGGCCATCGCGTGGCCTTTCTCTTCCGAGTGTTCCTTGGCGGGTTCACGCAGAAGATCCACGCGGTGGCCCCTCGCCTGCCGGCACCACGCGGACGAGCCCGAGACCTCCGACGAGCTACACGACGTCCAGGGACGTCACCGACGTCACCGACGTCACCGACGTCACCGACGTCACTGATGTCACCGACGTCACCGACGTCCCGACGTCACCGACGTGCTCGCATACGCCGCTGCAGCGCGGCCCGCTCCCGCTCGTCTGCGACAGCATCCCGCTGGTCCGCAAGCGCGTGCGGTCGTCGGCCAGCTGGACAGGAAGCACCCAACATCAACGGACGATGAAACGCTCAGGCGACGTGACAGGTCCCCCTTAGAACCACGGAGCCTGAGCCGCTCGCACGTGCCTCGCAGGAGCGGCCGCCGGCCCACTACCAACGAGGTAGCACTGAAACTCGCCGGCAGCCTTCGTCGGTCGGCGGGAGACGCCGCGAGCACCGCGCGCGTCATCCGCTGCCCGCGAGGACTAGGACCAGGCGTTCGCCGAGCTGGTCGGAACGATGCGGTCCGCGGCTGAGCCCTGCCACTCGATCATCATCGCGGTGGCGTCGTCACGCAGGCCGTCCGGCTGGTACGCCAGCACGGCGTGCATGAGCCGCCGCATCGTCTCCGGGGCCGCGACCCCGGCGGTCTCCTCCCGCGCCACGAGATCAGCCAGCCGCTCAACCCCGAACAGCTCACCGTCGGGGGATCGTGCTTCAACGACCCCGTCGGTGAACACCAGCATCCGGTCACCGGGCTCCAGTCGCTCCTGGCTGCTGGAGCGTGATCCGCCTATCCCGAAGGGCAGGTCCGGGTCCGCGGTGAGTGTCTTCACGACTCGTCCTGATCGCAGCAGCAAGGGTGCAGGGTGACCCGCGAGGTGCCATGTACAGCAACCGCTGGCCAGATCGAGCTCGGCGAGCACGCCGGTGACGAACTGCCCCGGTCGGAAGTGCCCGCTGATCGCCTCGTCGATGGCGTCCGCGGTCTCCAACAGTGACGTGCCGCGACGGCGAGCGTTGCGGTAGGCGGCCATGGCGACGGTCGACATCAGGCCTGCGGGGAGGCCATGTCCCATCGCGTCGAAGACGCCGAACCGGAGCGTGGCTGCGTCCGCGCTGTAGTCGAAGCTGTCCCCGCCGACGTCGTAGGCCGGCGCGAGCACCGCTGCGAGCACCACGCGGTCAGTACCGAACGTCAAGGGCGGGAGCAGGTGCCAGGCGATCTCCGCAGCCAATGACATGGGTTGGCGGCGGCGCACGACATGGAACAGGTCGCCGTAGGCGCTCTTCGTGAGCACCAACTCCGCGACCATGGCGGCGAAGGCGTGCAAGATCGGGTCCTCAGCCCGCTCCCCGGTGGTCCCGAACTCCAGCCGAAGGACGCCCAGGCGCTCCAGCCCGTCCAGGAGCGGCACCCACACGATGTCCAGCCCCTCGGACCTGCTGCGCTGCAGCTCCAGGTGGCGCAGGCACCGGCCCGCGACGGTGCTGTCGATCCTCAGCGGCACCTGCTCGACGTTCGTCTGCGGCAACGGCACGAGCACATGCTGCTCATGATCGACGAGGTACACGGACACGCCGTCCGCGCCGAGCGTGCGTCCCTGCTCGACCAACAGCGCAGCAACATCATCAGGCACGCTCAATCGAGCAGCGGGAAGCAGCCCCGTCAGCATCCCCTGCGCGTCGGCCACGTCGGCAGCCTGCCACGGCCGCCCTCTGCCGTGCTTCGGGACGAACAGCGTCTTCGCTGACGACAGCTCAGAAGGCCCCCACCCCACCGCCCGACACCGACCTGCGCGCCGGTTGCCCGCTCGGCCGGCCGGGCGGTTCCACCGGCTGTCTCGCTAACGAGGGGTTCTGCGACGCGATCGCGGGGCCCTCCTCGCCATGCCCGCGGGTGTCCAGAACCCGCGTCCACTACTCCCGTGTCACCAGCAGGCTCTGCCTCGAGTTCTGGGACCTCGCCGCGGGCGCCGACCGGCGAGCTGCGCCTGAGTCGCCGCACGCGGCGTACGCCGCATCCGCGGCCGGCAACCAGCCGTACCTGTCGCTCGCCACGAGCATGGGACCGGCTTGAGCGGGTTCTTGCCACCTTCATGGGACCACCGCGGTTGCCAGTCATGGGACCACCGGCGTGTCCTGCGCCGTGGTCCTGGGTGCCAGCGGTTAGC
>JALYMN010000284.1 GCA_030773675.1 Actinomycetota bacterium | reverse complement strand
GGCTCGCTGTCGCCGTCGACGATGCGCAGCGTCGCGCCCGGCGACACGGTTACGGCCGGGAACTGGAACCGGGCGACGCGGTAGGTCACGACTCCGTCCGGTGCGGTCTCCACCGGCGCTGGGGCGGCGGACTTCGCAGGCGCGGCAACCGGCGCCGGGCTCTGCTCGCCGGCGCCGCAGGCGGCCGTTGTCGCGGCCACGGCCACGGCGCACGCCCAGCGGCCCGTCACAGCTCGACCGCCGTGACCAGGGCCTTTAGGCTGTCGTAGTCCTGCTCGCATGCCGGGCACCCACGCAGGTGCGCCGCCATGCCGGGCACGGCGGCCTCAAGGTCCGCGCCGACCAGCTCCGCGTCGACGTACACGTCGAGCTGGGCAAAGCAGACCTCGAAGGTGACTTCCGGCTCGCCGGGGCCCAGAAGCCGGCGCAGCGTGCCTGTGAGCGGAGTCTCGCTCATCGCCTCTCCTTCAGGTAGCCCTCGGCCAGGACCGCGAGACCCTGGTTGCTCAGGTGCCCGCGCAGCTTGCGACGGGCGTCGTGCAACGTCTTGTACAGCGCTCCCCGGGTGGTGCCCAGGCGTTCGGCGAGCACGTCGATGGGGACGCCGGTGACAGCCAGCGCGACCAGGACGTTGCGCTGGTGGGCCGTCAGTGCGGTCGCGATCCCTGCCTCGAGCGCCAGCAGCAGTTCCCGCTCCTCGGCCGCAGCCTCGGGACCCGTCGACGAGTCCGGAATCAGGGACCATGACGCGTCCTCGAGGGTGACCTCGCGGTCCTGCCAGCCGCGTCTGCGCGTTTTTACGCCGGCCTCGTAGATGGCGAACTTGTACGCCCAGGTCGTGAAAGCGGCTGCGGCCCTCGAACGTATTGAGCTTGTCGAGCACCAGCATCAGCGCGTCGTCCGCGGCCTGCATCGCCAGGTCGCCACGCTCGCGCGGCGACAGCGCTGCGGTGGCACGGCGGCCGGTCTCGAACCGAGCCGCGCGCAGCAGCAGCGCATGCAGCTCTCCGACGGCCCGATCGCGCTGCGCGCCGTTCGAGCGCAGCGCCGACAGCCACTGGGCGGAGGCCTCGTCCAGCGTGGGCGCCGGCGGTGCTGGCTCGATGCCGACATCGACGGCGGCTCGGTGCGTCACAGGCTCCGCTCCTCGTCCACGGGGTCCAGGATGCGCGCGCCAGTTGCGCCGGACATCCGCGTTCCAGCAGCTGAAGCAGGGCGTTCAGGTCCCAGCGCAGGTCGGCAGCGACGATGGCGGCGAGCTGCGGATCGACTCCGACGCCGGCGAGGTACTGCCGTCGCCACATGACGAGCTGCTGCCGCTGCTCGGGCCGGCGACTTCTGAGCGAGTGCATACCTGGTGAGTGGACCACCACGCCCAGGTCTTACCCCCGGCTCTGCGGCTGATCGCGGCGACCTTCGTGCACGGCCTCCGGACCGCGTTGTCCGACCCGACTCGCCGGTGACAGGTAAGACCTCGCCGCGGCCGGTCACTGATGGCATCGAGGGACGACGCGCCAGCCGCCCGTTCCCACCTCCGCCGTCACCCACCGCGGTGCCGCTGGCACCGAAGCCTGTAGCTCCCGAAGGAGCCCGCCATGTCCGTGCTGCCCCTCGCTCCGCCTTCCGCTGCCGGCCCGCCGAACCCGAGCGCTGTGGTCGCTTTGGTGCCGCCGCCGAGAGCCGCCCTTGACAACTTCCCGCTGCAGCACCCCTTCGACGCCCCGACCGCCGCCGAAGTCGCCCTCGCGTCCGCCGGGCGCGGCGACCGAGACGCGATCGCGTGGCTGAGCGAGCACGTCGCCACCCTCGACCGGGTCGTCTACCCCGTCGCTGCACGGCACCTGCCCGTGGCGTGCTCAGCGCTGCGCAGCCAGCGGGAGCGCAGCCGCGCGCTGGCGCTGCTGCTGCGCCGGCTGCACGCGCAGCTGGACGGCGACGGCGCCACCGGCGCGGAGGACGTGCCGTCGCTGCGCCGCGCGGTGCTCGCCGCGCTCCGCGAGCACACCGCCGGCGAGCAGGTGCTGAGGTCTCAGTTGCGTGCTGTGCTCACTGCCCAGCAGTGGCAGGACCTGACGGTCACGTACGCGAGCCGTCTGCAGCGCGGTCCGACGCGCCCGCACCCGCACGCACCCCGCACCGGCCTGGCCGGACGCCTCGCCCACCGCGTGAGCGCCCGCATCGACCGCATCTTGGACGTGCTCGACTCCCGCCACATCCGCCCGGTCCCGGTCGGACTGGCGACCTGACGCGTCGCCAAGAACTTCGCGACCTGCAGGTAAGACCTGCACCCGGCGCGTCACTCACCTCGACGACACGCCACTACGCCGCGCTCCGCGGCCCTCGAAAGGGAACCTGATGCGCAACCACCCGCTCGTCCAGCTCGCCGCGACCGCCGTCGCCGCGACCTTCCTGCTCGTCGCCGTCCTCGGCTTCGTCCCGGGCATCACCACCAACTACAGCGAGCTGTCGTTCGCCGGGCACGAGTCCGAGGCAAAGCTGCTCGGCCTGTTCCAGGTCAGCGTCCTGCACAACCTCGTGCACGCCCTGTTCGGCGTCGCCGGCCTCCTCGCCGCCCGCACCGTCGGCGGCGCCCGCGGCTTCCTGCTCGGCGCCGGCGCGATCTACCTGGTGCTCACCGTCTACGGCTTCGCGATCGGCTCCAACAGCCCGGCGAACTTCGTCCCGGTCAACGCCGCCGACAACCTGCTGCACCTCGGGCTCGGCGTCGGGATGCTCGCCGCCGGGCTCGTCCTCGGCAAGACCACCCCACGCTCCGCGTCGGCGCGCGGCTGACCCGCGCGCTCCTCGCCATCCGGATCAACAGACGCAGACGTCGACCGCGCGACCTCGTGAAAGGACGCCCTCGTGCACGCCGACCTGACCGCGGTCGGCGGTGGCCTCCTGCTGCCGCCCAACCGCCACGCCGCTCCCGGGCAGATCCGGCCGGCCGACTCTCTCGCCCCGCGACAGGTGGCGCCGCAGGACTGGCACCGGTTCGAGAGCCACATGGCCGAGATCCTCACCGCGTTCGGGCTTGACCTGGCCACGCCCGGCACCCGAGACACCCCACGGCGGTTCCTCGCCGCGCTGTTCGACGCCACCGCCGGCTACGAGGGGGATCCGAAGCTGCTCACCG
>JALYMN010000283.1 GCA_030773675.1 Actinomycetota bacterium | reverse complement strand
GGACGGGCGCGGCCGGCCCCGACACGAGCCGGCGCAGCGCCTGCTCCTGCTCGGCGGCCAGGCGCGCGAGCACCGGGTCGTCGGCCCGCCGGCTCACCAGGGCGAGGGTCTGCAGGACGCCGTCGTGGACGGTGCGGGACAGCCGCTCCCGCTCGGCCTGCGCCGCCTCGCGCTGCACCACCTCGGCGTACGCCGTCTCGGCCCGGCGGGCGAGCTGCACCACGTAGCCGACGACGGTGCCGAGCAGCAGCAGCAGGACGCAGGAGCCGACCGTGGGCCGGGTGACGGCGCCGCGCCAGGCGACCGTGGCCGCGCTCATCGCCGCCGCGGCGAGCGCTCCACCCCGGGCGCCGTCGTGCACCGCCCAGGCGACCACCGGGATCGCGCCGAGGGTCACCGTGATGCTCGGTGCGCCGGCGTCGATCGCCTCGCGCCCCTGCGCCACGACCCCGGTCATCAGCGCGGTGGCGGCCACCGCGAGGTCGGCGACGAGCAGGCCGACGGGGTGCCGCCGCGGCCGGGCGAGCAGCAGGCTGACGACGACGGTCCACACGGTCATGACGGCGAGGACGACGAGGGCGACCGGCGGCCGGTCGTACCGGTCCAGCTCGACGAGCGTCGAGGCGTAGGCGTAGACGAGCGACGCGACCCGGGCCGCAGCGGTGGCCCGCCACAGGGCCGGGTCCAGGCGCGCGGCGTACGGCCGCTCGGCGGTGCGGTCGACGACCCGGTGGGCGGTGCGGTCGCGCAGGTCTAGCTCGCCTTGCGCTGCGCCAGCGGTGCGTCGCCGACCAGCACGCCCCGGCCGGTGGCCCGAGACCGCTCGAGGTCGCTCTTGGCCTTGCTGGCGTAGGTGTCGACGTACTCCTGGCCGGACAGCAGCATCAGCTCGTACATGATCTCGTCGGTGATGGACCGCAGGACGAACCGGTCGCCCTCCATGCCCTCGTAGCGGCTGAAGTCCAGCGGCCGGCCGAAGGTCATCGTGACCGGCTTGATCTTCGGCAGGCGGCGGCCGGCCGGCTGGATGTCGAACATGCCGACCAGCCCGACCGGGACGACGGGCACGCCCGCCTCCAGCGCCATCCGCGCGACGCCGGTCTTGCCGCGGTACAGCCGGCCGTCCGGCGAGCGGGTGCCCTCTGGGTAGAGGGCGAGCAGCCCGCCGTCGCGCAGGACCCGCAGGCCGGTGCGCAGCGCCGCCTCGCTGGCCGCGCCCCCGGAGCGGTCGATGGGGATCTGGCCCGCGCTGCGGAAGAACAGCGCCTGCAGGCGGCCCTTGAGGCCGCGGCCGGTGAAGTAGTCGCTCTTCGCCAGGAACGTCACCCGGCGCGGTACCACCAACGGGATCATGAAGTTGTCGAGGAATGAGTTGTGGTTGCCGGCAAGGATCGCCGGGCCGGAGAGCGGCACGTTCTCGAGCCCGCGGGCGGTCGGGCGGAACAGCAGCCGCAGCACCGGCCCGAGGAGGAGCTTGATGACCCAGTAGCCCACGGGGCGCTCTCCCTCCTCGTCCGCCGGAGAGGACGACCCTAGGGGGTCGGCCGAGCCGAGAGCAACGGCGTGCCCCACGTGCGACGATGCACTCCTGCCGGTCAGGACGGCCGGCTGACCTCCCCCTGACAGGAGCCGCCTTGTCCGTGCTGCCCGGCGCCGAGCCCTTCTCGGCCGTCGGAGCAGGGCCGGCCGGCCGGATCGGCGTCGTGGTCGTGCACGGCTTCACGGGGACGCCGCAGAGCGTGCGCCCGTGGGCGGAGCACCTCGCGGCCGCCGGGCTCACCGTGTCGGTGCCGCTGCTGCCCGGGCACGGGACCCGTTGGCAGGACATGAACCGCACCCGCTTCTCCGACTGGTACGGCGAGGTCGAGCGCGCCTTCGATGGGCTGCGCGAGCGCTGCGACGCCGTGTTCGCCATGGGCCTGTCGATGGGGGGGACCCTCGTGCTGCGCCTTGCCGAGGAGCGGGGCGACGAGGTCGCCGGAGCCGTCGTGGTGAACGCCTCGCTCGCCACCGAGCGCAAGGACGCCCGGCTGCTGCCGCTGCTGTCCCGGGTGCTGCCCTCCTTCCCCGGCATCGGCAGCGACGTCAAGAAGCCCGGCGTCGTCGAGCTGGCCTACGACCGGCTGCCGCTCGCGGCGGCGAACTCGCTGCAGCAGGCCTGGCGGCTGGTGCGCGGCGACCTCGCTCGGATCAGCTGCCCCGTGCTCGTCTTCCGCAGCCGGGTCGACCACGTCGTCGAGCCGGTCAGCGGCCGCCTGCTGCTCGAGGGGCTGACCCGCTGCCAGGTCGAGGAGCGGGTGCTCGAGGACAGCTACCACGTCGCCACCCTCGACAATGACGCGCCGGCGGTCTTCGCGGGCAGCCTCGCCTTCGTCCGCGCGCACGCCCCGGCGGCGGCCCGGTGACCGCGTCGCCACCGCCCTGGTCGCCCGGCCGCCGCAGCAACGGCCTGCCCGCCGCCGACTGGGGCGCGCTCGTCGACGTCGACCCCCGCCTCGCCGACGGGCTGCTGAACAGCCTGGCCGCGGCGGGCGTCCCGGCGTACGTCGAGCCGGCGAGCGCCAGCGACCCGTTCTCCCGGGCGCCGCTGCCGAATCGGCCGCTGGACCGGCTGTGGGTCGACCCCGGCCGGGCCGAGCGGGCCCGCGAGGTGGTGGCCGACCAGGTGCGCGACCTGCCGGGGGCCGACGCGGGCGGGCTGGTGC
>JALYMN010000282.1 GCA_030773675.1 Actinomycetota bacterium | reverse complement strand
ATCGCCTCGGGAGATGGGTCGGTCTTTCGGAGCAGACGTGACCACCTCCCGGACCCGAAGCGCCATCGCCTACTGCCTGCGACGCAAGCACCTGAGCCGAACCGTCCGGATCGCGTTGGTCGTCGGGGTCGTGCTCACCGCCATCAACCAACTCGACATCATCCTGGCCGGCGACGCGACCGCGCTCACGTGGATCAAGCTGCCGCTCAACTTCGTCGTGCCCTTCGTGGTCTCCAACCTGGGGTTGCTCAGCAGCCGTCCTGACCCCGACGACGCCGAGAGCAGCACGGCCAGGTCGGACGTCCATCGGAGGCTGTTCCGTCGTCCTTAGAGGTGCGAGGTGCAAGGCGGCAGAGCGGCGCGACCCGCGGGCGCGATCCCCGCGTCGTCGTCGAGTAGACCGGGCGCCAGCCGCGGGGGGCCCCCGAGGTCGCGCGCGTGAAGGTCGGGCACGCGCGTGACGTTTGGGGTCGGATGCTGGAGTTTCAGACCGGCTCGCCGTGCGAGCTGGCGCTGCATTCGGCGACGCTGCACGAGGATGTTCGCCAGGCTGAGGCCGAAGCGCACCGAGAGCTGGCACACGCGCGCGTGTACGGAGAGTGGTTCGACCTCGGCGACGACCGCGTTGACCAGTGGCTGGCGCGGCGGGAGCGGGACATTCCCCGAGAACGACCTCTGGGACCGCTTCCACCCGGTCCTAGCCGTCGAGCCCGGTGGCCTCCCGAACGCGCTGGAGGGGAGGGTGGTTGCCGAGGGCGCTGTGGGTGCGCCGCTCGTTGTCGTGGCGCACCCAGTGTGGCAGCGAGGCGCGACGGGCCTGGCTTGAGGCGTATTCGAGCGCGTAAGCCCATTCGCGCTGGAGCGTCTGCTGGTAGCGCTCGACCTTGCCGTTGGTTTGAGGCCGGTAGGGACGCGTACGCAGGTGGCGCAGGCCGAGGGCTCGGCAGGCGATCGCGTGGACGGTCGAGCGGTAGGCCGAGCCGTTGTCCGGGGATGAGAAGGCGGCGCTCGCGCAGGTCCTCGGAGCGCCCTGGCAGCGCTGCACCGTTCACTTCCTGCGCGACCTGCGCGGTCATGTCCACAAGCACCAGCACGACGCGCTTGGCGCGCTGATCCGGTCGCTGTTTACCGCCAGCGATGTCGCCGAGGCCCGCAGTCGGCTCAGGGACGCCGTCGCTCAGCTCGAGCGCAAGCTCCCGAAGGTCGCCGCGATGCTCGACGACGCCGAAGACGACGTGCTCGCCTTTTACGCGTTTCCGTCCGCGCATTGGCCGAAGCTGCGGTCCACGAACCCGCTGGAGCGCTTGGATCGCGAGATCGGCCGGCGCACCGACGTTGTCGGCATCTTCCCCGACGACGCCAGCGTGATCCGGCTCGTCTCCATGCTCGCCATCGAAGCCAACGACGAGTGGCTCGTCGGCCGGGCCTACATGAGCCAGCACTCCCTGGCGCCCCTCTTTGCCCCACGGGACGAGCTCTCGCTCTCCCTCGACAAGACCGAGGAGGAGACCGAGCTCATCGCGGCCTGAGCCGCCCCACGCATCCCCGACAAGCTCGAGCGCCAGCTCTTACGGATGAAAGTCAAACTCGTTGGCGCGTTAGGGCTCCTTGTGCGAGGCTGCGGCGTGGGTGCGGGTGACTGACGTGGCGAAGTGCAGGCGTCAGGAGCTTGTGGCCTGCCGCGCGGCCTTGGCCTTCGAGGCCCTCAGTGATGCGCGCTCCGGTGTCGCGCCCGCACCCGCCCTCAAGCCGCTGGCCTGCCAGTCGGCGATCAGCCGCCGGTAGGCGCGCTCGGCCTGTTCGGCCGCTTGGCGCTCGGCGGCGTCCTGGGCGGCGGTCTTCCAGACGGGGTTCGGCTTCGGGCCGGGCTTGCGGCGCGGCGCGCCGGCGGCGAGCTCGAGCGCGCGGAGCTTGCGCGCGACGAGCGCCGGTCGGGCGAACGCGTAGTCCTCGCCGCGCGTGAGCAGGCACCACGCGAGCACGGCGAGCTTGCGCGCGACGGCGACCGTCGCGACGTGGCGGCCGCGGCG
>JALYMN010000281.1 GCA_030773675.1 Actinomycetota bacterium | reverse complement strand
GGGACGATGTGGTCGACGCCCTGGACGATCGCGTAGTTGTTGAACATGCCGCCGCTGCTGGCGCACACGCCCATGGCGATGACCCACTTGGGCTCGGGCATCTGGTCGTAGATCTGGCGCACGACCGGGGCCATCTTCTGCGACACGCGACCGGCGACGATCATGAGGTCGGCCTGGCGCGGGGACGGCCGAAACACCTCCATGCCGAAGCGCGCGAGGTCGTAGCGGCCGGCGCCGGTGGCCATCATCTCGATGGCGCAGCAGGCCAGCCCGAAGGTGGCGGGCCACAGCGAGCTCTTGCGCGACCAGTTGACGACCTTCTCGACGCTGGTGAGAAGGACGCCTGAGGGCAGCTTCTCCTCGAGTCCCACTTCAGTCTCTTCCGACGGGGGGGTGTGCGGTCAGGGGTCGCAGGGGTGCGGGCACAGTCAGTCCCACTCGAGGCCGCCGCGGCGCCACACGTAGGCGTAGGCGACGAAGACGGTGCCGATGAACAGGAACATCTCCACCAGCCCGAACAGGCCGAGCTGGTTGAAGGCCACCGCCCACGGATAGAGGAAGATGATTTCGATGTCGAAGACGATGAAGAGCATCGCGGTCAGGTAGAACTTCACCGGGAAGCGCCCGCCGCCGACGGGCTGGGGGGTCGGGGAGATCCCGCACTCGTAGGCGTCGGCCTTCGCGCGGTTGCGCCGCTTCGGGCCGGTGAAGGTCGCCGAGATCACCGAGAAGCCGGCGAAGCCCGTCGCGAGCACGAACATCAGCAGGACCGGCAGGTAGTTCTGCAGCACTGCGTCCTCCTGAGGGGGCGAGCGGGGCCGGCGGCGCGGCACGGTACGGGGCGGACGGACGGTCAGAGGACGTCGGGCGGGTCCGGCCCGACAGGGGAGCCTACGTGCAGGGACGCGTCGACCCCGGCGGCGGCGGGGCGCGGCGCGTTCACGTGGTCGGGCACGGTTCAGGCGGCCGGGGCCGCCTTGGCCAGCGCGTTGACGACGCGGTCCAGGGCGTCGCCGCCGCGCGGGTCGGTGAGGTTGGCGAGCAGCTTGAGCGTGAACCTCATCAGGGTGGGCCGCGGCAGGCCGTGCTGCGTGGCCAGCCGCATGACCTCCGGGTGCCCGATGAGCCCGACGAACACGCGGCCGAGGGTGTAGTAGCCGCCGTACCGGGCCTTGAGCGCGGCCGGGTAGCCCTGCAGGGCCCGTTCGCGCGAGGGACCCGCCGGGCGGGCCAGCGCCTGCGCGGCGACCTCGGCGGCCAGCCGACCGGTCTCGAGCGCGTAGGCGATGCCCTCGCCGTTGAAAGGGTTGACCGCGCCGCCGGCGTCGCCGACGAGCATCAGCCCGGCGCGGTAGTGCGGGGAGCGGTTGAACCCCATCGGCAGCGCTCCGCCGCGGACCGGCCCGGTCGCGTGCTCCTCGTCGAACTGCCACTCCGGCGGCATGGACGACGTCCAGCGGGCCAGCAGGTCCTTGTAGTCGGTGTTCTGCCACGCCCGGGTCGTGTTGAGGATCCCGAGGCCGACGTTGCTCGTTCCGTCGCCGACGCCGAACACCCAGCCGTAGCCGGGCAGCAGGTCGCCCTCGGGGGTGCGCAGCTCGAGCCAGGACTCCAGCATGTCGTCGTCGGTGCGGGGGCTCGTGAAGTACCGGCGGACCGCGACGCCCATGGGGCGGTCCTCGCGCCGCTCGACGCCGACACCGAGGCCGAGCCGGGCGCTGTTGCCGTCCGCGGCGACCACGAGCGGCGCCCGGTAGGTCGCCGGCACGCGGTCCGGGCCGACCCGGGCGGTCACGCCGACGACCCGCCCGTCGTCGTCGAGCACGGGCCCGGTGACGGTGGTCGACTCCTGCAGCCGGGCGCCGGCCTTCTGCGCGTGGCGGGCGAGCAGCTCGTCGAAGTCCAGGCGCGGCCGCACCAGGCCGTACGGCGGGTAGCTCGCGAGCTCTGGCCAGGGCAGCTCGAGCCGCAGCCCGCCGCCGAGGATCCGCAGGCCGTGGTTGCGGACGAAGCCGTCGTCCTCACCGGTGCCGACGCCCATGTCGACGAGGCTCTTCACCGCCCGAGGGGTGAGCCCGTCGCCGCACACCTTCTCGCGGGGGAAGGACGTCTTCTCGAGCAGGAGCACGTCGAGACCGGTCTGCGCCAGCGCGTGGGCCGTCGCGGAGCCGCCGGGCCCGGCACCGACGACGACGACGTCCGCGTCGACGGCGGCGTCCTGCGGGGCTGCGGTCACGGGGTCCTTCGTCGTGGTGCGGTACGGCGTGAGGTGCGGCTGCGTGCGGCGTGGAGGTGCGGCGTAGGAGCGCTTGTGAACGCGTTCACGAGCGTCTCGAGTGTAGATCCGCTGCCGGTGCGCCGCACCGCGGGCTACGTCGGGCGCACGCCCCGGTGGAGCGCGACGATGCCGCCGGTGAGGTCACGCCAGGCGACCCGCTCCCAGCCGGCCTGCTGCAGCTGCCGGGCGAGCCCCGGCTGCTCGGGCCACGCGCGGATCGACTCGGCGAGGTACTCGTAGGCCGCGGGGTCGCTGCTCACCCGCCGGGCGAGGGCCGGCAGCGCCCGCACGAGGTACTCGACGTACAGGGTCCGGAACGGCCGCCAGACCGGCGCGCTGAACTCGCACACCACGAGGCGTCCGCCGGGCCGGGTGACCCGCAGCAGCTCGCGCAGCGCGACGAGCGGGTCCGCGGTGTTGCGCAGCCCGAAGGAGACGGTGACCGCGTCGAACACGCCGTCGGCGAAGGGCAGGCGCAGCGCGTCGCCGGCGACGAGGCGCACGGCGTCCTGCCCGGTGCCGCGGCCGGCCCGCCGTCCGACGCGGAGCATGCCGAGGGAGAAGTCGCAGCCGACGACGGTGGCTCCGCTGCGGGCGAGCGCCGCGCTGCTCGTCGCCGTTCCGGCCGCCAGGTCGAGGACCCGCTCCCCCGGCCGCAGGCCGAGGGCGTCGCGGACGGCGCGGCGCCAGCCGCGGTCCTGGCCGAGCGACAGCACGGTGTTGGTGAGGTCGTAGCGCGGCGCGACCTCGTCGAACATCGCGGCGACCGCGGCCGGGTCCTTGTCCAGCCAGGCGCGGGTCACCTCCCCAGTCTGCCTGCCGGAGCCGGCGCGGCTGGCGTGGCGGCGGCGGTCCTGGGAAGGTCCCGCGGGCACGTCCCCCCGACCCCAGCCAGCAGGAGGCCCGCATGACGCTGCGCGACGAAGACATTCAGACCACCTCGCCCACCATGTCCTCCCCCGGCGGTGACGCCGACCAGGGCGACAGCAACGAGCGCCAGGTCGACCCGGCCGGCAGCGACCCCGCCGGCAGCGACCCGGGCTCCGGCGGCGGCGACGCCGACTCCGGCGACAGCAGCGAGCGGCAGGCCGACCCGGCCGGCAGCGACCCGGCGGGCAGCGACTCCGACTCGGGCGGGAGCGACTCCGACTCGGGCGACAGCGGCGACGACGGCAGCGACAGCTGAGCGGCGGGGTGACGAGGACGACTGCGGCGCCCCTCCCGCCGGGAGGGGCGCTCGCCCGCTGCACCGCCGTGCCGGCGGAGGTGTTCGCGGCCGAGCACTGGTCGCGCACGCCGCTGCTCACCCGCGCCAAGGAGCTCCCGGCGCCGTACGACGACCTGCTGTCGGTGGCCGACGTCGACGAGCTGGTGGCCGAGCGGGCGCTGCGGCAGCCGTTCTTCCGCACGGTGCGCTCCGGCGGCGGGTTGCGCGCGCCGGTGCGCGCGGTGACCGCGGGCGACCGCCGCATCGGCGACCTCGTCGACGCCGAGGGTCTGCGCGCCCAGTACGACGGCGGCGCGACCCTCGTGCTCCAGTCGCTGCACCGCCTGCACCCGCCGGTCGGCCGGTTCTGCCGGGCGCTTGCGGCAGAGCTCGGCCACGCCACCCAGTGCAACGCCTACGTGACCCCGGCCGGCGACGCGCAGGGGTTCGACTTCCACCACGACACCCACGACGTGTTCGTGCTGCAGGTGGCGGGACGCAAGCACTGGATCGTGCACGAGCCGGTGCTGCGGCTGCCGCTGCCGTCGCAGTCCCGCTCGGGGGCGGACCTCGTGCCGGACGGCGCGGAGCCGCTGCTCGACGTCGAGCTGGAGGCGGGCGACTGCCTCTACCTGCCGCGCGGCTACGTGCACGCTGCGCTCACCACCGAGGACCACTCGGTGCACCTCACGGTCGGCGTCCTGTCGACCACCTGGTACGACGTGCTGAGCGACACGCTCACCCTGGCGCGGGAGCAGGAGGCCTTCCGCGACGCGCTGCCGCTGCAGCCGCAGGAGTCTCTGGCCGTCGACCTGCCCGGCGTGCTGCGCGCGGCGGCCGACTGGCTCGCCGCGCTGGCGCCGGAGCAGGTGCGGGAGCTCGTCGAGCAGCGGCTGGCGCGCGCCGTGCCGCCGGAGCCGGTCGGGGT
>JALYMN010000280.1 GCA_030773675.1 Actinomycetota bacterium | reverse complement strand
CATCACCCCGGATCCCAACAAGAGATGCCCAGCGCGTCCCGCGCACCGCCTCGAGGGGAAAATGGGCCGGGGTGGAACGGCGTGTCACCTCGCCAACATGTTGGGCGGCGGACGCGTGGAGGCCGGTGATGGGTAGGTGGCATCCGACCCCGCACAAGAGATCGGTCCGCGCCGCGTTCAGGGACCACCGAAGGTCGCGGCCGGCTTTGTCCGGTCAGCACGTGGGCCAGCCTCTGTTTTCCGTCCCGCGGCGCCGCGCCCGCCACCTCGGGAGGTGGCGATGGAAGCACTCATCGAACGTGCCGCCGGGCTCGATGTGCATCAGGGCTCGGTGGTGGCCTGCGTCATCCTCGGCGCGGCAGGACGCCGGCCGACCAAGGAGGTGCGCAGCTTCGGCACCATGCGCCAGGACCTCGCGGCCTTGCGCGCGTGGTTGCTGGAGAAAGGGGTCACCCACGTCGGCATGGAAGGGACCGGCGTCTACTGGCAGCCCGTCCACGCTGCCCTGGAAGGCGCCTTCACCCTGATCGTCGGCAACGCCTCGCACATGCGCAACCTGCCCGGGCGCAAGACCGACGTGAAGGACGCGGAGTGGATCGCCGAGCTGGTCCGGCACGGGCTGGTGCGCGCCAGCTTTGTGCCGCCGCCGGAGGTCAGGGTGCTGCGCGAGCTGGTGCGCCACCGCAAGGCGCTGGTCGGCACCATGGCCGCGGAGCGCAACCGCACGCTCAAGTTGCTCGAGAGCGCCGGCATCAAGCTCGGGGGCGTGATGAGCAGCGTGTTCGGGGTCTCGGGCATGCTGATGCTGCGCGCCCTGGCCGAGGGCACCGCCGCGCCAGCCGCCATGGCTGATCTCGCCAAGCGGCGGCTGCGGCGCAAGCTCGACCGGCTCACCCTTGCCCTCGATGGGCAGCTCGCCGAGCACCAGCGCTTCCTGCTCGGCCTGCACATCCGGCGCATTGAGGAGATCGGGCGCGACCTCGCCGAGGTCGAGACGGCGATCGGCGCCGCCATGCGCCCCTTCGCCGCCCAGCAAGCCCTGCTGCTGACCATCCCCGGCGTGGACGCGCTGACCGCGGCCGCGATCATCGCCGAGATCGGGGTGGACATGGCCGCCTTCGGCACCGCCCAGCGCCTGGCCGCCTGGGCCGGGATCTGCCCGGCCAACCACGAGAGCGCGGGCAAGCAGAAGCGGCGCGGCACCCGCAAGGGCAACCCATACCTCAAGGCCACCCTGGTCACCGCCGCGGTATGCGGCGCCCGGACCAAGGGCTCCTACCTGCGCGACAAGTTCCACCGGCTGCGGGCGCGCATGGGTGCCAAGAAGGCGGCCGTGGCCATCGCGCACAAGATCCTGGTCGCCGCCTTCCACATGTTGCAGCGCGCCGTTGCCTTCGCCGACCTCGGTGCCGATTACCTCGATCGCGTCGACAAGTACCGCACCGCCAAGCGCCTCGTCCGCCGTCTCGACGCGCTCGGCTACGACGTCATGCTCCAGCCCAAGGCCGCAGCCTGAGCCCCGCCATGCCACATCAGCACCCCGGGCCCGGCCCACCAGCGTGAATTTTCGGGCCAGCCTCGGCCTTTTTCCTGCCGGTCGGGCAGGCGTGGGCGGCACGGCGCCGGTTGCGCGCAGACCACAGCGGCGCGGTTCCGCTCCACTGAACCTGTCGCGGTTTTCACCTCGGTGCCAAATGTCCCCGGCGGGTCGGAGAGGCGGCATGGTGGACGAAAGCGAAACGTTGCAGCAGGTCATGGAAGCGCTCGGGTCGGTCGCCAAGGTTTCGGGGCCGGTCACGACGGAGACGCACATCCTGCACGACCTCAACCTCGACTCCGTCGCGGTGATGGACGTCGTCATGGCGCTGGAAACGCGCTTCGACACGGTGATCCCGATGGACCGCTTGGCGGAGATCGAGACGGTCGGCGACCTGGTGCGGATATTGTCCCGCGCCGACGCCGACGCCGGCGGCGGCGGTTGACCGGCCCATGCTCGGCAAATACCGCGCGCTGCGCCAGGACCACGCCGCCGTTTCGGCGGCCGGCCGCGACCCGTTCAACGTTTCCTTCGACACCGTCCTGTCCGCGACCGAGGCGGTGCTGGACGGGCGCCGCGTCCTGTTGCTCGGCACCAACAACTACCTCGGCCTGACCTTCGACCGCGACTGCGTCGCCGCCGCCGTTTCGGCGACCGAGGCGGAGGGCACCGGCACCACCGGCTCGCGCATCGCCAACGGCTCCTACGGCGGACATGCGGCGCTGGAGCGGCGGCTGGCCGCCTTCCTCGGGCGGCGGGGCGCGATGGTATTCACCACCGGCTACCAGGCCAACCTCGGCGCCCTGTCGGCCCTGGCCGGGCGCGGCGACCACCTGCTGCTGGACGCCGACAGCCACGCCAGCATCTACGACGGCGCGCGGCTGGCCGGCGCGCAGGTCACGCGCTTCCGCCACAACGACCCCGACGACCTCCGCCGCCGCCTGCGCGTGCTGTCGAGCCAACCGGGCGACAAGCTGATCGTCGTGGAGGGCATCTACAGCATGCTGGGCGACACCGCGCCGCTGCGGGAGATCGCGGCGGTGAAGCGCGAGACGGGCGCTTGGCTGCTGGTGGACGAGGCGCACTCGCTCGGCGTGCTGGGCGAGCGCGGCCGCGGCCTGGCGGAGGCGGAAGGCGTGGAAGCGGACGTCGATTTCGTCGTCGGCACCTTCAGCAAGAGCCTCGGCGCCGTGGGCGGCTTCTGCGCGTCCGACCTGCCGGACTTCGACGTGCTGCGGATCGCCTCTCGCGCGTACATGTTCACCGCGTCCCTGCCGCCCTCCGTCGCCGCCTCGGTGACGCGGGCGATCGACGCGGTGGAGGGGCGCCCGGCGCTGCGGGCGCGGTTGGCGGAGAACGGCCGGCGGTTGCACGCGGGCCTCGCCGCCCTGGGCTTCGCGCCGGGCGCCGCGCCCGGCCCGATCGTGTCGCTGCCCATGCCGGACCGGGAAACGGCGGTGCGGTTCTGGAACGGGCTCCTGGCGGAGGGCGTCTACGCCAACCTCGCGCTGGGGCCGGCGACGCCGGGCGGGCGGGCGCTGCTGCGCATGAGCGTCAGCGCGGCGCTCGACGAGGGGCAGCT
>JALYMN010000279.1 GCA_030773675.1 Actinomycetota bacterium | reverse complement strand
GGCCCCGGCTGCGCGGCGACCTGCGAAGCCGGCTCGGGGGCCGGCTCGGAGTCGGGAGCCGCCTGCTCGGGCGCGGCCTGCTGGGGAGCGGCCTGCTCGGGCGCCCCGCCGCCCTCGGCCGCGTCGCCGATCACGGCGAGCTCGGCACCGACGTCGACCGTCTCGTCCTCCTGCACCTTGATGCTGAGCACGACGCCGCCCGCCGGCGAGGGGATCTCGGTGTCGACCTTGTCGGTCGAGACCTCGAGCAGCGGCTCGTCGACCGCGACCTGCTCCCCCTCCTTCTTCAGCCAGCGGGTGACGGTGCCCTCGGTGACGCTCTCGCCGAGGGCGGGCATCGTGACGGAGAAGGCCATGCGGGGAGCGCTCCTGGGAGTCGACGGGGAGACGGGCAGGTCGGCCGGACGCCGGTCGGTCCGGGCCGGAAGCGGGTCAGCTGTGGCTGTGCAGCGGCTTGCCGGCGAGCGCGAGGTGCGCTTCGCCGACCGCCTCCGACATCGTCGGGTGCGGGTGGATCAGCTGCGCCACCTCGCCCGGCAGCGCTTCCCAGTTGGTGATCAGCTGGGCCTCGGCGATGAGCTCGCCGACGCGCTCGCCGACCATGTGGACGCCGATGACCGGACCGTCCTTGGACGCGACGACCTTGACCGCCCCCGCCGTGCCGAGGATGCGCGCCTTGCCGTTGCCGGCCAGGTCGTAGGTGGCCTCGACGACGTCGTAGCCGCGCTCCCGGGCGACCTTGCTGGTGAGGCCGACGGAGGCGACCTCCGGGGAGGAGTAGGTGACGCGCGGGACGCCGTCGTAGTCGATCGGCGCGACCGGCAGCCCGGCGAGGCGCTCGGCGACGAGGATGCCCTCGGCGAAGCCGACGTGGGCGAGCTGCAGCGTCGGGATGAGGTCGCCGACCGCGCTGATCGTCGGGACGCTCGTCTGCAGGTGGGCGTCGACCTTGACGAAGCCGCGCTCCATCTCGACCCCGACCTGCTCGTACCCGAGGTCGGCGCTCACCGGTCCGCGGCCGATCGCCACGAGCAGCAGCTCGGCCTCGACCGTCTTGCCGCCCTCGAGGTGCACCCGGACGCCGGTGTCGGTGGGCTCGACCCGCTCGAAGCGGGCGCCGAGCTCCTGCTTGATCCCGCGCTTGCGGAACGCGCGCTCGAGCAGCTTGCTGCTGCTCTCCTCCTCGAGCGGCACGAGGTGCGGCAGCGCCTCGACGATGGTGACCTCGGCGCCGAAGCCGCGCCAGGCCGAGCCGAACTCGCACCCGATGGCGCCCGCGCCGAGGATGACGACGGACGCCGGCACCCGGTCCATCTTCAGCGCGTCGTCGCTCGTGATGACCCGCTCGTGGTCGATCTCGAGGCCCGGGATCGACCGGGGCACCGACCCGGTGGCGAGCAGCACGTGCCCGGCCTCGATGCGGTGGGTGCCGCCGTCCGAGAGCGTCACCTCGACCGCGGTGGGCGAGACCAGCCGGCCGTGCCCCTCGACGACTTCGATCCCGCGGCTCTTGACCAGCCCGGTGAGCCCCTTGAACAGGCCCTGGACGACCTTGTCCTTGTAGGCGTTGACCTGGGTCATCTCGACCCGGTCGAAGCTGCCGTGGACGCCGAACTGCTCGGCCTCCTTGATGACGTCGACGACCTCGGCGGAGTGCAGCAGCGCCTTGGTCGGGATGCAGCCGCGGTGCAGGCAGGTGCCGCCCACCTTGTCCTTCTCGACCATGGCCACGGTCATGCCGAGCTCGCTGGCGCGCAGGGCGGCCGCGTAGCCCCCGCTGCCGCCGCCCAGGACGACGAGGTCGACGGTGTCACTCACTGCGGTGCTCCCTGCTGCGGCCTGGTGATGAGGCGGTCCTGTGGTCCGTCGGGCATCCTCGCACCTGCGGGTCGGCGGCTGCGACCCCCCCTGCGCCACGTCGAGCACGCGTCCCGAGGAGGTCCGGTGCGGCTGTTCCGCTGGTCCGGGCGCCGTGCCGAGCGACGCGGACCGGGCGGGGAGGTCCGAGGCCGAGGCGCACCTCGCCGGGTTCGCCGCGACCCGTCGCGGCGTGGAGGGGTTCGTCGAGCCCGAGACGCCGCAGACCCTGACCACGCTGGTGCTCGTCGCCGGCGACGGCGAGTGGACCCGGCGCCGGGTGGCCTCGCCGGCGGCCGCCGCCGCGCTCGGCGCTCGGC
>JALYMN010000278.1 GCA_030773675.1 Actinomycetota bacterium | reverse complement strand
ACGAAACCGTGGCAACGACAAGCACAGCGACGCCTGGTCATGCCCAACACTGGCGCCGGCACGCCGTCAGTCTCCACCCGCGATACAGGAAGGTCACATTAATGTTTCTGCGTGTTCCCCTGCGGCTTGCGCTCGTGGCGCTGCTGCTCACGCTCTTCGCCGGGGCGGCCAGCGCGCCCTGGCTCCTGTCGCTGGTTCAATCCCCAGCGGTACGCGCGCAGGCGTTGCCGTGGACGCCGACACCTGAGCCGACGGATGCGCCAACCACCAGTCCGACGGCAACCCGGGTGCCAACCGCGACGCCGACCACGACGAGCGCCGCCAGCCCGACCGTCGCGGCAAGCACCTCCGTAGCCACGCCAGCGCCGACGGCGCTGCCCCCGGGCTATGCGCCTGATAGCTGCGAGCCCAACGATACCCTGGTGCAGCCCTGCGCGATGCCCACCGAGGTCGATCTGGCCAATCTGAACTTTGTTGATACAACCGCGGATGTGTACAGCGTCATCCTCAAGGCGAACCGGCGCTACACCATCCGCGCAGCAAGTACCACGGGGATCGATCCGGTGATCACGGTTTTCCTGGCCTCCGCGCTGGAGACGCCGATTGCGCAGAATGATGACATCGCGCCAGGCGCCGGCGATGCGCAGGTTGAGATCACCACGAGCGCCGAAGCTTGGTATGTCATTCAGGTCGAGAACAAAGCGCCGGGTGACATGCAAGGACGTCTGTACACGCTCAGCGCGCGCTCGGTCGCGCCGAAGGATGCGCCGAGCGGTGGGAAGCCGGCGCCAGCGGCACCGCCGGTACCGGTCGCGCCAGGCGATGTGCTGGAGAACAACTATGATCCGGAGCACGCGTCGCGGCTGAGCTGGGGCGTGCCCTACGATCTCAGCCTGGTCTGCCCCGATGCGACGCCTGGGATGTGTCCGGGCGGCGATCACGACTTTCTGCTGGTACCGGTCAAAGCGGGCGTGCCGTTGGTGGCGATGACCTATGACCTCGGCCCCGGCACGGACACGTTTCTCTCGCTCTACCGGCCCGACGCAACCAAGCGGACCGCACATAGCGCTGGCTGGCCCGGTTGGCACCTGGTCAATACCAATGACGACGTCGCGCCTGCCTGGACGCTGCGCAGCGACGTGCGGATCATCCCGGACTGGACGGGTGAAATACTGCTGGTTGTCGGGTCATCCGCGCGGACCAATCCGCCGATCCTGCCGGAAGCGGCGGGCCCACCCGGGCGCTACCGCCTGATTGTCGGCAGCCCCGAGATGGAGGTGATCCGAACGGTGATCGAGAGCCAGAAGGATCTGCCGCCAACGCCGGTGCCGACGCTCGTTCCGACCGCCGTACCCAGTGCAGCCCCGGTTGAGGATAACCCACCGGTGGTGGAGCCGGCACCGGTGGTGGAACCGGCCGTGCCCGCTCCCACGCCGCTCCCCCCCGCGCCGACGGGCGCGCCGCTGCCCGCGGCGATCAGCACCGAGTCGGCAGAGGATGCGCGTGAGGTCGTACGCGAAGCGTCGGTCACCGGTCTGGCCGTCGTGGCCAAGGACGGCACCCGCTTGTACGGTGCGGCGCCGCCGACCGACGGCGACGAACTCGCGAGCTATCCCGAAGGCGCGCTGATCAGGCTACTCGGGCAGAGCTATCGGGGCTGGGTCAAAGTCCAGCCCCAGGATTCGGTCACGCCCGGCTGGATGTGGGGCCCGGCGCTGCGCCCGGTCGAGATCAACGACGGGAGCGCCAAGGGTGGCGCGACCAAGCCCAACGGTTCAGGCACGGAGACGGGCGCAGCCGAACCGTCAGGGACGGAGACAAGCACAACCCCGGGCCCGGATGGAACATCGCTGGCCGACGACGGCTCCCCACCGGCTGTCGAGGGTGCCGCTACGGTTGACGTGGTGGAGCCGCGCCCCGTGCCCACGGCCACGCCTGTGCGGCCGGTCGCGCGCACCCTGACGATCGAGCTGTGCGGCGCCGCGACCAAGAACACGAAGAGCTGCGACGCGCCGCTGAGCGGCGTGCGCGTGGAGTTGGTGCTGGCGGCAACGGGACGCGTGCAGGGCCAGGGCGTCACCGATAGCACCGGCCGCGTCACACTGTCGCTCAGCGTGCCCGCGGGGAGCAAGCTCCGGCTGCGCGTGCCGGCACTGGGCGCGCAGTCCGATCTTGGGGACAACGACACGCTCCTGACGGTGCGCGTCCCCCACACCACCGGAGGAACCTAGCCATGGCGGTCGCACGACTGGGCCAACGCAAAGCAGCCAATCTCGCCAAAGCGCAACTGATTACGGCGGTCGAGACGACGTGGCGCACCTGGCGGGCCTTTATCCGCGAAAAGCAGGACGACATTCAGCGTCGCCAGAACGACGCCACGGTGCTGGATGACCTGACGCTGAAGCCGGGCCAGTCCGCGGGCCCGGTCCGGGCCAAGCTAAGTGCCGCCGTCCGGCAAGAGCTGAGCGCGGTGCTGGAGGCGCGGCGCCAGGAAGCGCAGCGGGTCGCCGAGGCTGACGCCCGGAAGACCGGCAGCGCCCCGCTGGACCCCGAGCAGGTGCTGGCGCGCGTGGTCCAGCGCGTCAGCGACGAACTGGAGGGAAAGATCCACAAGCAGGGCCTCGCCCTGGTGTGGTACGACAACCAGCTCGTCGAGTTCGACCATCGCACGGTGGCGCGCACGACCCGCGACGATGACTATCTCCTCGCGGGCGGCGACGCATCGCGCCAGCAGCGCCAGCGGCGCATGATCGTGGGCGGCGTTGCGGTGATGGCCGTGGTGCTGGTCCTCGTGCTGGTGCTGCGCCCGTTCGCGGCGCGTGGCAGCACGGCTCCGGCGGCGGTTCCCGCGGCCACGATCGGCAAGCAGCGCGTACCGCTCTGGGACACGCCCGTGGTCGTGGTCGGTGACCAGCGCAGCCCGGTGTCGGGCGCCGCCCTCGGCTATCCGCTGCTGCTCTGCATCACCCCCGAGCAGCAGAAAGCCGCGACGCCCGGGACAACCCTCACCATCGAGGGCACCGAGAGCGTCCGGACCTACCGCTTGAACGTGGATGCGCAGGCGCTGCCCCGCGATCTGGTCGTCGCGAACTGTGCCCAGTCGCCGCCGCAGCTGCTGCGATCGGCGGGCCTGGTCGACGCGGCCACCAGCCGTCCGCTCGAGGCCGGGCTCATCCGCAGCGTGGCGGTCTGGGGGGCGGATACCGACCCATCCGCCATTCCAGCCGACCGCATGCACGTCGAGCTGGTGATCACCGACCCGGAGGTTGGCCCGAACACCTTAATTCTCGCCGACGGCTCGCGCTGGTCGCCCACCAGCAGTACGCCGGATGGCGACACCCTGCGCCTGTCGTACCTCGTGCCGGCCGCGCAGGGGCCCCAGGAAGCTGGCTGGGAAGTCAGCGCCGCGGGGCAGCTCCCGGGGCTCCTCCCCGTGCAGGTGCCGGCCCCGACGGGCCGGGCGGCCCTGCTCCGTGACCGGCTGCAGGTCCGTGACGGCACCGCCACGGTGACCACCCGTGAAGGACAGCCCGTGGTACGGCTCCGCGTCACGGTCGCGGTCGCGGACGGCGCGTCAGCCCTGACGCTGCTGCCAGGCGATCTCGTCGTCACGCGGAGTGATGGCGGCCCGCTGGCCGACGTCGTCTGGAGTCCGCCGACGATGGAGCCCGGCGTCGCGGACACGGTCGAGATTGTGATCCCGGTCAATGGTCGCCGCCCGCCCCTGGATGTGGCGCTGGCCGCCTACCGCGCCCGCGTGGGTTGGTAGGCGAGAAGGAGTTGTTGCCTGGTATCGAGTTCCCTGGTTCCGGAGCGCCGGAGTCAATCGTTCAATTCACCCTGTTCGCACGCGCCGGTTGTTATTGTTTCGTTGTATCACCCATCGGAGAACGTCCCTCATGAACGCCACCCTTGATCGCCGCTGGATTCTGGCCATTCGCTGTGCGTCGCTCGTTATGCTCCTCAGCATGGTGTTTCTGCCGCA
>JALYMN010000277.1 GCA_030773675.1 Actinomycetota bacterium | reverse complement strand
ACGCCATCGGCGTGCCGAAGGAGTAGGCGACGGCGGCGACGATCGCGTCCAGCGCAGGGTCGGCGGGGCTGTCCAGCAGCCGGTAGCTGCGCAGCGACGCCAGCCGCTCGTCCTCACGCGGATGCAGTGGTGCGGCGGCCATAACATCTACCTCAGCTCATAAAGGACGCACTCGGGTCCAGAAGTCGGGCGCGGGAGCAAGGCACGCCGCTGTCTTGTGACCAGTCCTCGGTGGCCACTGCCCGTCTGCGAAACCCCACTATGGGTGACAAGATGCGAGCCCGTTGCGGATCTGAGGGCTGCCGGCTCGTCCCTCTGACTCGGCGTGACGCATGTCTAGGCGTACAGGTGTCGCTCGCAGTCTTGCCCGCCTGCGTCCCGCCCGCGACGATCTCGTCCGCCGAGTTCGCCGACAGCACGTTTCACCCCCCTGACAGCACGCCGAGCGCTAGCGCTGCCCGCAGCGGGTTCGACCTCCCGGTGAAGGTTCTGTGAAGGTGCCAGCACCAGAGACAGGCGTCAGCGGGCACGCCGACAGGAGAAACCGCAGGTCACACAGGGTGGGCCGCCAGGGGATCGAACCCTGAACCCGCGGATTAAAAGTCCGCTGCTCTGCCAGTTGAGCTAGCAGCCCCGAGCCCGGGCCGACCGGGAGCGGACGCGGCCCCGGGCGGCACCGGCTCGCACGAAGCCTAGTGCCGCCCGGGCCAACGGTCCTCCGGTACGGCCTACCCCTGCCCGTCGCCGTCGTCCGGCGGCTCGGCCGTGCCGCGCTCCCAGAACAGGAAGCGGTCCTCGTCGGACCACAGCTGCTCCTCCGTCACGTCTCCCGGCTCGTCGCCGAGGGCGAGCCCGGCGACGCTGCCGTCGACCTGGAGCCCGCCCCAGGTCACCGACCGGAGGTTCACCTGCAGCTTGAACGTCTCGCTGAGCACGCGGTCGTGCTCGGAGGTGCGCACCGGCTGCCCGTCGCTCGTCCACGTCAGGTCGACCGGGACGACGACCTCGTCGCGCACCTGCTCGAGGTCCAGCAGCGCCAGGTCCCCCGACAGCCGGGCTGAGCCGCTGCGCAGGTCGACGGTCAGCTGGGCGTCGCGGTTGACGAACTCGTACGACGCCAGCGGCCGGCACCGCTCGTCGCCGACGCCGTCCGGGCGCTGCCCCTCCTCGCACTGCCAGTCGGTGAGCACGCCGTAGACGTCGGTGACGCCGTACAGGCGCTCGACGATCAGGCCGCCGACCGTGACGTTGCCGGGCCGCCCGACCGCGTCGCCGGCGTCGCGCTCGAGCCAGGACACGATCGCCGTGTCGCTGGGGCGGGCGAACTGGTCGACCTGCGGCCTCTCGCCCGCCGCGGCCGGCGACGCCGTACCCGCGGTCGCGGCGGCGGCGAGCGCCAGTCCCACCATGGCGCGCCGCGTCGTGCTCGTCGTCCTCCTGTGCATCGGTGCTCCCCTGTCTCCGGTGTGGCTGCAGACGAGGACGCGGAGCACCGGCGCGAGGTTGCCCGGACGGACCGGCGGACCGGAGCGCGTGACTGTCCTGGGCGCACCGGGCACCCGCGGAGGGGATGACTCTCCTCGCCCAGGCCCCCGGCGAGCTGACCGGGCTGTCCGGCTGGGCCGCCCGCGTCATGGACGCGCTCGGCGAGGCCGGCGTCGGTCTCCTGGTCGCCCTGGAAAACCTCTTCCCCCCGATCCCGTCCGAGGTCGTCCTGCCGCTGGCCGGGCTGCTCGCCGCGCAGGGCCGCATGCAGCTGCTGCTGGCGGTGCTCGCCGCGACCGCCGGCTCGGTCGTCGGCGCGCTCGTGCTCTACGAGGCGGGCGCGCGGCTCGGGCGCGAGCGGGTGGCGCGGCTCGTCGACCGCCTGCCGCTCGTCGACGTCGACGACCTGGAGCGGGCGGAGGGGTGGTTCGCCCGCCACGGGCGCTCGTCGGTGCTGTTCGGCCGCTGGCTGCCGATGGTGCGCAGCCTGGTGTCGGTGCCCGCCGGGGTCGAGCGGATGCCACGCGGCCTGTTCCTCCTGTGCACCGCGGTCGGCAGCCTGGTGTGGAACGCCGCCTTCGTCTGCGCGGGCTACGCGCTGGCCAACCAGTTCCAGCGCATCGAGACCATCAACACGGTGCTGGACGTCGTGCTCTACGGCCTGCTCGGCGTCGGCGCACTGTGGCTGCTCCGCCGGCTCCTGCGGCGGCGCGCCGCTCAGCGCGGGTAGTAGTAGCCCAGCACGTCGGCGAGGACGTCGGTCGTCCCCGCTTCGTTGTAGAGCGACATGCGCCCGTCCGCGGACAGCGGCACGACGGCGAGGTTCGCCCGCGTCTGCCCGCGCACCAGGTTGAGGTCGCTCGTGCCGGGCCGCGGCGTGCCGTCCGGGAAGGCCGACACGTGCGTCTGCGACGCCGAGGCGCCCGTGCCCGTCAGCGACACGACGACAGCGCTCGCTCCCGCCGGCACGCCCGCGACGCCGGTCACCTGCACGTCGCGGGTGACCTGCGCCCCGAACGGCAGCCGCGGCGTCCCGGTGCCGCTGCGGCTGTCGACCAGCCGGCTCGGCGTCAGCGCGTGCAGCCCGCTCCCGCCCCCCACGGACGCCGGCGCGTACCAGCCCACGACGTCCACGAGCACGTGCGTGGCGCCGGCGACGAACAGGTCGACCCGGCCGTCGGACGACAGTCCGGTCACCACCCGGTTCGGCACGGTCTCGCCGGCGGCGTAGTTGACGCTGGACGTGCCCCGCGGCGTGCCGGCCGGTGCGACGGCGACGAACCCGGACGCGGACGGCCCGACCGCCGTCACGTTGAGCACCGCAGCCGTCGCCGTGCTCGGCACGCCGCCGCGGCCCCGCACGACCAACGAGCGGGTCTCCTGGTCGGACACCCGCCCGCCGCCGTCCGGGGTGCGGGTGTCGAGCAGCCGGGCGGGCGTTCCCGGGTGGTAGAGGTCGCCGCCGCTACCGGTGTAGTAGCCGACGACGTCGGCGACGAGGTCGACCTGCCCGGCGAGGTTGCGCACCGAGGCGCTGCCGCCGCCGAGGCCGGCCACGACGAGCGAGGCCGCGGTGGCCCCGGTCCGCAGGTTGAGCACCGACGTCTCCGGCCGGACCGTGCCCGTCGGCCACACCGTCAGGTGCGTCCCGGACGTCGGGCGCGTGCCGGTGAGGTTGAGCGCGACGGCCGTGGCGTCGGCGGGCACGCCGGCCGCGCCGGCCAGCCGCAGGTCGAGCACGTCGC